>JAEWGL010000034.1 GCA_023388335.1 Pseudomonadota bacterium
GAATGGCGGTGAGCATACCGATCAACCCGGTCAGCACCACGAACAGCGAGACCACGAACAGCGCTTGTTCGGCAGTGCCCATCAGGCTCCAGAGCTCCTGCAAGGCCACGCCGGGCAGGATTGCCAACAACGGCTCGTTGCTGAATTCGTTGATCTCGCGCTGCAGGCTGAAGGTCGCGATCTTGCTGTTCAGGCCGAGCATGAAGGCGGTGATCGCGCTGGGCTGCAGGTCCATGCTGCGCGCCTGGTCGGCGCTGATGCGCCCGGCGCCGCGTGCCGGCACGCCGTTGTGCCAGTCGATGTGGATCGCCTCCATGCCGCCAAGGCTGATGTGCAGGGTGCGGTCCACCGGCGTGCCGGTGCGCGCGAGCACGCCCACCACGGTAAAGGGTTTGTCGTCGTGCTTGACCAGGCTGATCGCGGCCACGCCGTGGGCCAGGACCAGTTTTTCGCCGAGCCGGTAGTGCAGCGCTTCGGCCACCTCGGCACCCAGCACCACTTCGAAGGGATCGTCAGCAAAGGCACGGCCCTGCGCCAGTTGCAGGTGCTGCCTGCGGCCGTACTGATAGTGCGCGAAGTAGTCGCCAGTGGTGCCCATCACCCGGTAGCCGCGGTGGGAGTCACCCAGGGACATGGGGATCGCCCACTTGACCCGCGGGTCCTTGGCGTAGTGCGTGTAGCTGTCCCAGCGAATGTTGTTGGTGGCGTTGCCGATGCGAAACACCGAGTAGAGCAGCAGGTTCACCGAGCCCGAGCGAGCGCCGACGATCAGGTCGGTGCCGCTGATGGTGCTGGCGAAGCTGGCGCGGGCCTCGGTGCGCACGCGCTCGACCGCCAGCAGCAGGCAGACCGACAGGGCGATGGCAAAGGCCGTCAGAAAGGCGGTGAAACGCCGGTTGGCCAGGCTGGCCAGGGCAAGGCGGAGCAGGTACATCAGGCCTCCTGGGGCGGGATCGGGCTGGCCGCCCGATTGAGCTCGGCCAGGGACAGATGACGATCGAACAACGGCGCCAGGCTCTGGTCATGGCTGACGAACAGCAGGCTGGAGCCGGCGCCGCGGCATTCGTCGAACAGCAGGCGGATGAAGGCTTCGCGGGTATCGGCGTCGAGCGCCGAGGTGGGCTCGTCGGCGATCACCAGTTCGGGTTGGCCGATCAAGGCACGGGCGGCGGCCACTCGCTGTTGCTGGCCGATCGACAGGCTGTCGGCGCGCCGGGCCTGCAGAGCGGGGTCGCTCAGGCCCAGGTGAGCCAGCAGTTGGCTTGCCGCCTGGGCGATGCTGCCATGGCGCTGGACGGCGCGCTCGGCACGGCTGCGCGAGAAGCGGCACGGCAACTCGACATTTTCGCGCACCGAGAGAAACGGCAGCAGGTTGAACTGCTGGAAGATGTAGCCAGTGTGGTCGACCCGAAAGCGATCGCGCGCCCCTTGGCCCAGCTCTCCCAGCTCCTGGCCCAGCAGGCGCACGCTTCCCTGGTCCGGTCGGTTCACCCCGCCGAGCAGGCCGAGCAGGGTGGTCTTGCCACTGCCGCTCGGGCCCTTGAGGAACAATGCCTCGCCGGTCTCCAGGCGAAAGTGCGCGATATCCAGCAAGGGCGGCTGGCCGGGCCAGGCAAAGACCAGGTCATGCAGCTCGATCAGTGGCTGGCTCATTCAGAACCCGACCACGGCCTTGGAGGGGCTGGCTTCCAGGCCTTTCTGGCCATTCGGGCCGATCAGCTGCACGTTGATCTTCTGCGTGGCCGGGAAGGCGGCGAACAGTGGAGCGAGGTCCAGTTGAGCAAGCTTGCCGGGCTGACTGCAGGTCATCTGGTAGTGGGCGTGGATGTCGCTGTGTTCGTGGCCATGCGCATGACCATCGTCGTCGTCATCGGCGGCAGACGCGGTGCCGAACAGCGGGCTTTGCAATTGCTGGGTGGTTTCGTTGCAACCCGCGGCCTGAGCGAGGACGAACAGCTTCAACGGCTGCTCCAGCTGCTGGCGCACGGCAGCGACCTTGGCCTTGTCGGCGTCACTGCTGGCCGTGTGCTCGAAGCCCACCAGGTTCATCGCAGGGCTGTCCAGTTCCAGCTCCAGGGTAGTGCCATCCAGGGCCACATTCAGACTGGCCACGCCGTGCTCATGGGCGCCGAGGCTGCCGTGCGCATGATCATGGTTGTCGTGGGCATGGGCAGCGGTCAGGGGGAACAGGGCGAAAGGCAGGGCAAGCAACAGGCGGCGCATGGACGACTCCAGGGCGGACGTGGAAAGATTTAGTAATGTTATAACAAATTTTCTCTGTCGCACCAGCCCGCTTGGCGATGACTGCTTGGCATGGGAGCATGACAAGCCTGAACCTGTGGAAGGAAGGTGCCGTGAGAATTCGAGGACAGATAGGCGACTGGCCGGTGGATTTGACCATCGAGTTGGACCCTGCGGAGTGGGCGCAGCTCGGTCATAGGCTGGAGGTGCCGGGAGCGGAGGCGGTCGTGGCTCCGGTTCCGCCCACGGCCCAGGCAGCGCCGCGCCAGGACGATGGGCAGTGGCTAGCAGCGTGCGAGCTGTTGCGCCAGGCCGGGCAGCTCGACGGGCCAGCCTTGCTGGAAGGCCTGGAGGCACTGGCGGGGAGTACGTCGGCTGGCAAGCGCCTGCTGGTGCGGTTGCGCCACAGCGCGAATGTGCGGGTGGAAAGTGGCGCGGATGCGCCGGTGTATCACTGGGTGGGATGAGCCAATGCTTGCGTTCGGGGCGCAGGCACCGCGCTGTATGGCACCGGCTCCGCCGGTGTTCGCGGCGGTCCGACAAGCATTTTCTACGGCCGCTACGCGCCCGATCGCGCGGTCCGGCGTCCCGGCACAAGGCGCGCTCCCACAGGGTGGCGCCGCGCTTGCAGGCCTTGTTCTCTGCGCGACAGCGCAGCCCAGCGGGCTGGGTAAACTCCTATCAAACAAAATCTAACCTGCTGTTTTAATTGGCTTTATTCAAGCTACTTTCACCAGCTCCATACCCAGCCGCCGGGCCTTGCGCAGCAAGGCCCGGTATTGGCGCTCTTTGCTTTGCTCCTC
>JAEWGL010000048.1 GCA_023388335.1 Pseudomonadota bacterium
GAGGAGCAAAGCAAAGAGCGCCAATACCGGGCCTTGCTGCGCAAGGCCCGGCGGCTGGGTATGGAGCTGGTGAAAGTAGCTTGAATAAAGCCAATTAAAACAGCAGGTTAGATTTTGTTTGATAGGAACGGCCTCGCGCCGGGACGCCGGACCGCGCGATCGGGCGCGTAGCGGCCGTAGAATCAGCCATCCTATTTTTTCTGACACACCGCGATTGCAGGTTTTGCGGCCGCTACGCGCCCGATCGCGGGGCAAGCCCGCTCCTACAGGGTGGAGCCGCGCTTGCAGGCTTTGTTCTCTGCGCGACAGTTCTACAAGTGTTATGGCGGATAAGTCGTCTAGGAGCGCAGGCTTGCCCCGCGCAACCTGCTTCAGTGTTTAGCCGCCATTTCACCAACTTGTAACATAAGTGAAATATCCATGACGTAATGTCGTCCGCATTACAAGAGGGTTGCAGTTTGAAGACAGCGCGACTGCCGCCCAACCAGGCATTCAAGTGCCGGGCATACCGACACAGGGAGGTGAAGATGGAACCGTCTAATGAGATGCTGCGCCACCAGATGCAAAGCGCTGAACCGGTATTGATGCATCTGGACGTGGAAATGCAGCGCATCGATTTCGACCCACTCGTCCCAGCCAGCGTCGAGGCAGCGATCGCCCGGGTCTACCGGGTGATCGACACGCTACTGGGGCCCTTCCAGGCCAACCCGATCCTCGGCCCGTTGGCCGAGGAACTCAGGACGCAATACCTCGATGGCATCCATGTACGGGTCACGCAGGCCCAGGAAAAGCTCGCTTGAGCTCCCCGATAGGCACTGTCTGACCTCACTTGTCCTTGTCGCGCGTCGGCAGCACGCTGCTGATCAGCTGCTTGGCCGTCTGCTTGAGGATCCCGCCTTGGTCAGGATCACCCTGGAGCAGGGTGGAGGCGAATTTCTTTGCCTGCTCGAACGTGATATGGGGCGGCAGCGGCGCGACGTTGGGGTCGGTGGAGAACTCCAGCAGCACCGGTACATCGCTGGCCAAGGCCTGCTCCCATGCGCCGGCCACGTCTTCCTCTCGCTCGACGAAGATGCCCTTGAGGCCGATGGAAATAGCGAACATGTGGTAGGGCACGTCGGGAATGTCCTGGGAGGCAGCGAACTTCGGATCGCCTTCCATCACGCGCTGTTCCCAGGTCACCTGGTTCAGGTCCTGGTTGTTGAACACCGCGCAGATCCATTTGCCATTGCCCCATTGCTTCCAATACTTGGCCACGGTGATGAGTTCGGCGAGGTTGTTCATCTGCATGGCGCCATCGCCCACCAATGCGATCACATGGCGATCGGGGTAGGCGAACTTGGCCGCGATCGCGTAAGGCACCGCCGCGCCCATGCAGGCGAGCCCGCCCGACAGCGAACACATCATGCCTTCGCGGATCTTCAGGTCACGGGCGAACCAGTTGGCGCAGGAGCCTGAGTCGCTGGTGATGATCGCCGCGTCTGGCAGACGTGGCGACAGCTCGTGCACCACGCGTTGAGGGTTGACCGGGTCGGCGGCGGTCAGCGCGCGTTTTTCCAGTTTCTTGTCCCAGGCGGCTCGCCAGCCTTCGACCTTGTCGCGCCATTTGCGCTCGGTCTTGTGCTCGATCAGCGGCAGCAAGGCAGCGAGGGTATCGGCGGCATCGCCCACCAGATTGACTTCCATCGGGTAGCGCAGGCTGAGCATGTCCGGGGCGAGATCGATTTGCACGCCGCGGGCCTGGCCTTCCTTGGGCAGGAACTCGGAGTACGGGAAGCCTGAACCGATCATCAGCAAGGTGTCGCACTCGTTCATCAACTCATAGCTCGGCTCGGTGCCCAGCAGGCCGATGCTGCCGGTGACCCAGGGCAGTTCATCGGGCAACACCGCTTTGCCGAGCAGCGCCTTGGCCACCCCGGCGCCGAGCTTGTCAGCAATGGCGCGGACTTGGTCGCTGGCCTGCAACGCCCCCGCACCGACCAGGATCGCTACCTTTTTGCCCTCGTTGAGCACCTGTGCGGCACGCGTCAGGTCAGCGTCGTACGGCACCACTTTCGGCCGGCTGTAGCCGATGCCCGAATGCACCGTGCCGTGAGTCCGCGCGGGTTCCTCGTAGGGCAGTTCCTGCAGGTCGTTGGGCAGCACGATGGCGGTAACCCGACGATCGCCCAGCGCCGTGCGGATGGCGCGGTCGACCAAGTGGCGCACCTGTGAAGGTACCGAAGCCTGCTGCACGAAGGAACCGGCCACATCCTTGAACATCGACACCAGGTCCAGCTCCTGCTGGTAGTGGCCACCCAGCGCCGCGCGGGCTTGCTGGCCGACGATGGCGAGCACGGGCATGTGATCCATGCGCGCGTCATAGAGGCCGGTAAGCAGGTGTGAGGCACCGGGGCCGGAGGTGGCGATGCACACACCCAGCTCACCGGTGAACTTGGCGTGGGCGCTGGCCATGAAGGCCGCCATCTCCTCGTGCCGGCACTGGATGAACTCGATCTTGCCGGAGCGGCGCAGGGCCCCGAACACGCCGTTGATGCCATCGCCGGGGTAGCCGTAGATGCGGGTCACCCCCCATTGGCTGAGCCGTTCGACCAGAAAATCGCCTACCGTGATCGTCATCTTCCTCTCCTTGTTGCGCGAGGCGCGCGCAGCGGGTGAATGGAAGTTACGACTGGTGAGGAGCAGCAGGCGTTCAGATCAATTCAGTGCGAGGGAGGATTGGGCCTGCTGAAATCGAGCACCCCGCGAAGCGGCGCTCGATCTTAAGCGCGATCCCAACTGAGCCTTACAACGCCACCACCGGTGTCAACGGCACAGCCTGGCGGCGAATACTGGCCAGTGGCACGATCACCAGCAGCAAGGTCAGCACCACGGTGACGCCGATGCCCCAGGCGGCGAGGGTGAAGCCGCCGAGGGAGATCAGTCCGCCAGAGATCGCCGGGCCGACGGCCAGGCCCAGGCTGAGGAAACTGCTGGCCGCGGCGACGACGCGGCCTTCGCGGTCCAGCTCGGCCGCCAGGCCGGTCAGGTAGCTCAGGGCATAGAAGTAGGTGACGCAGATGGTCATCACGCCGGCGGTGTACAGGGTCTTGGAGTGCTCGCCAAGCACGTAGGCCAGGCTGGTGCCGCCAGTCAGCAGGATCGCCAGAATCACCGGGGTGCTCATGCCGAAGCGCTTGCCGATCATCGCTGCGATCAGCGGACCGATCAGGCCAACGACCGATTGCACCGACAGCAGCACGCCCAGCTCGTCACCGCTGTAGCCGACCATCGTGCCGATCCGCTCGACAAAGGCCCAGCCCATGGTGTCGCGGGCCTGGAACACGAACATCGCCAGCATCATGCAGATGGCCGGCAGGCTCAGCAGGACATTGCCCGAACCACCTTTGCCAGTGTGCGCCAGCGGCGAAGGCGCGGTGACCGGCGCGCGTTGCGCCAGCGAGGGAATGGCCAGCAGCATCACCGCCATGGTCGCGGCCATGGCGTAGTACAGCCCCGGCAGGCCATACAGCGCCATGACCTTGGCGTAGCCGAGCATGACCACGATCATCAGCACCACCGACAACACGTTCATGTGCCCGGCGATACGATCGGGGTGCCGGGCGCTGGAGACCGCGGCGTTGCCGCAGGCCAGGGCCAGGCCGGCGCCCAGGCCTGCGAGGCAACGCACGGCGGCGAGGACGTAGAGGTTGTCAATGTTGGCGCTCACCAGGTTGGCGGCAATGGCCAGCAGGGTCCCGGCAATGGCCAGGGTGCGCCGTGGCGCGCGGCCCATGAAGGGCGCGATCAGCAGCGAGGCGAGCATGGTGAAGCCGAACTCGGCCGACATCAGGAGGCCGGCCTGGGCCTCGTTGAGTTGCAGGTCGTGGATGATTGCGCTGATCAAAAAGGGCAAGGCCCAGAGGCCGAGCAAGCCGACGCCGTAGGCCGATGCCGCGGCGGAGAACACCAGACTCCAGCTCTCGGGCAGGAAGTTGCGTATTGTTTTCATGGGTGATCCCTGGATGGCTAGCACATCGATGGTAGCGGCGCGCCGTGCGGGCGCGCCCACGGGTTGCGTTACTGCTGGCTCTCGTCGACCGGGGTGCCGTCGTCGTATTGCGACAGCCAGGCGACCATGGCGTCGCGGTAGCGGGTAAAGCCCTTGTAATCCACCAGTTCCTGGTCGAGGTCGCGGATCACCCGGTGCATGCGCTTGGCCCACTGCGGCGCGAACTCGGCCAGTTGCTGCAGGCTGACCAGGTAGGTGCGCACCGGGAACAGCACGGCGTTGCTGCGCGGCAGGCGGTGCAGGGGTTGCAGCTCGATGCGCAGGTTGACCAGCTCGCCGGCGTTTTCAGCGGTAACGACGGTGCGATCCGGTGCCCAGTCTGGCAGGGTCTCGGCCGAGGTTTCCAGGCGCGGGTTGACGGTGATCGACCAGTTGGTGCGGCGCACCGGGTGGCCCGGACGCAGGCGCAGGAGGAACTTCAGCGCGCGTTGCAGGATGCCCATCTCGTGCAGCTTGGGCACCGGCCCGTGGAACTCCATGAAGCTCATGCCCAGGTTGAAGCGCAGCGAATAGTCGGCGCGCTGGGTGGCCATGCCAGCGCCCATCACCAAGGTGTCGTCGCGCTCTTCGAGGAGGATGAACTCGCCTTGCGCCTGGCGCGTGATGTACTCCATCGGGTCCATCGGCAAGGTGCTGGCATCACCGAAGGTGAAGGTGTGGTCGATCTGCAACGGACGGTTGATCCAGTGCCACTGGGTCCCTTTCTTCTCCAGGGTGAAGTGCTCGGGGAAGTCACGCGAATACGACTCCATCAGCAGTTCGAGCAGGTCCCACTGGGCTTCCATCATGTGTGGCAAGGCGGCGTAGTGCACGCCGGGCTGGCTGTCCAGGGTCTGCGCGCGGTGATGACATTCGGAGATGTAGTGCTCGTCGATGTCGAATTGGGCGCGCAACGCGCCGTTGCCGAAGGGCACATGCGGCTCGACGTTCATCGAGTACATGTACTGGTCTTCCGGGTAGGGGAAGGGCAGGCGGGTCACGGCCTCGCGGCTGTTGCTGTAGGTGTGGTCGCCGCCAACGTCGGCATAGGTTTCGATCGGCTTGAATACGGTCATCTTTTTGTTTTCCTGTCTCAGAGGTCTACGACCAGGCGGCTGCAGTTGGCACGTGATACGCAAGGCATGAATTTGCGCTTGCTCAGCTTGTCTTCCTCGCTGAGCCAGTCATCGCGGTGGTCCAGTTCACCCTCGACTTCGAGCACTTCGGTTTCGCAGTAGCCACAGGCACCGCCGCGGCACAGGTAGGGCACCTTGTAGCCGGCCTGTTCGGCGGCTTCGAGCAGCGACTGCTCGGCCGGCACCTCCAGGGTCACGCCCTGGCGGGCCAGGGTGACGCTGAACGGCTGGCCGCTGGAGCCTTGCTCGACGAAGCGCTCGTAGTGAATGTGGCTGTCGGTCCAGCCCAGGGCATGGGCGCTGTCGAGGGTGTCGTCGATCATGCTGTCCGGTCCGCAGACGTAGACGTGGCTGCCCAACGGGCGGGCCTTGAGTACCTGACGGATGTCCAGGCGCGGGCCGTGGCCTTGCACGTAGAGGTGCACGCGCTCGCCATAGCGGGCCTGCAACTCCAGACCCAGGGCGGTGTGCTCGGGACCACGCACCGCCAGGTGCAGTTCGAAGGTCGATTGCTTGAGCTGCAGTTCCTCAAGCTGTGAATACACCGGGGTGATGCCGACGCCACCAGCAATGAACAAGTGCTGGCGGGCATGCTTGGCCAGCGGGAACAGGTTGGCCGGCTGCAGGATCTGCAGCAGGTCGCCCTCGCTGATCCGTTCATGCAGGTGGCGCGAGCCGCCGCGGCCGTCGGCTACACGGCGCACCGCGATCTGGTAGGCGCTGGAGTCGTAGGGCGAGCTCATCAGCGAGTAGGCGTTGCGGTGGGTCTTGTCAGCGTCCTCCAGGACCACCACCACATGGCTGCCGCCGGAGAAGGCGGGCAGGTGCTTGCCGTCAGGGTCGACCAGGGTGAAGCGCTTGATCTCCGGCGTCAGTGCTTCGATGCGGGCGACGCGCACGCTCAGGGTGCCGTTGTGGGTATTCATGTGTCGAGCTCCTCGGCAGCGGGCAGTTCGCCTGGGACTTCGCCGTCGGCCTTGATGCCCTGGAAGGCGGCCAGGCGGCGGGAATAGTGATCGCGCACCACCAGGCTGAGCTGGCAGCCAGGGCAGGTGAAGACGCGCTGGGTAACGTTCTCGGTATAGGTGTCGCAATGCGCGCACCAGACCCGGCGCACCAGCGTGCCGCTGTGTTCGCGCAGCACCTCGTCGCGGTTCAGGTCAACCGCGTTGGCAGCTTGCATGGCGGTGCCGATGAAGCTTTCCGAGCCACTCAGGTACAGACGGGTGCCCATGTGTGCGTCGCCGAGGTGCTCGCGCAAGGCCTCGATCAGCGCCTGGTTGCTGGGGAATACCGACAGGCCCGCCACGTCCGCTGCTTGCAGCGCCGGCAAGTGGTCGTGCCCGGAGAAGGATTCGATGGAGTAGAGCAGGGTGCTGTTGTGGCGCTGCGATGGCGACATGTCCGCGATCAATCGCAGCATGGCGGCGCCGCCACTGCCCTGGCCCGCGATCAGGTGGCGCAGGCCGCCCGCCATGGGTTGCAGCCGGTCGTAGACCGGACGGCTTTTGATGCCGGTGATAAGCATGGTGACACACCTCGTAAGCCGTTACCGCGGTTGTGCCGGGCGGTAACAAAGACGGCTGGTTTCAGACGCATGCAGGGGAGAAAGCAGAACCCATGCCATATTGCCTATGGTTTTATATGTTTTATACCGAACGCCGGTTTCAGGCGTTTCCATCCGGGGTGATGCTATGGAGAAACTGTGAGGCTGCGCTTGGCGGGTGCACGGCGCACCATGCAGGTGCGCCGTGCAGCGCGCTCTCAGTGCTTGAACATGACGTGGCGCACGCAGGTGTAGTCTTCCAGCCCGTACATCGACATGTCCTTGCCGTAACCGGACTGCTTCATGCCGCCGTGTGGCATTTCGCTGACCAGCATGAAGTGGGTGTTGACCCAGGTGCAGCCGTACTGCAGGCGCGCGGCCAGGCGGTTAGCGCGGCCGACGTCGCGGGTCCACACCGAGGAGGCCAGGCCGTAGTCCGAGTCATTGGCATAGGCCAGGGCTTGGGCCTCATCGCTGAAGGGGGTGACACTGACCACCGGGCCGAAGACTTCGTGCTGAACGATCTCATCGTCCTGGCGGGCGTCGGCCAGCACGGTCGGCTCGAAGAAGAAGCCTGGGCCTGGGACGCGCTTGCCGCCAGTGATCACGCGGATGTGCGGCTGGGCCTTGGCGCGCTCGACGAAGCCTTCGACGCGCTCCAGGTGATCACGGGTGATCAGCGGTCCGAGCTCGGTTTCAGGGTCGTCCTGCAGGCCATGACGCAGGCTGGCCACCGCCTCGCCAAGCTTGCTCACGAAGCGTTCGTAGACGCCTTGTTGCACATACAGCCGGCAGGCGGCGGTGCAATCCTGGCCGGCGTTGTAGAAGCCGAACGCCCGAATACCTTCGACCGCGGCGTCGATGTCGGCATCGTCGAAGATCAGCACCGGGGCCTTGCCGCCCAGTTCCATGTGGGTGCGCTTCACGCTGCTGGCGGTGCCGGCGATGATCCGCGCGCCGGTGGCGACGGAGCCGGTCAATGACACCAGGCGCACCTTGGGGTGGTTGACCAGGGGTTCACCCACGCTCGGGCCGCGCCCGAAGAGGATGTTGACCACGCCGGCCGGAAACAGGTCGGCCATCATCCGGCCCAGCTCCAGGGCGGTCAGCGGGGTCTGCTCGGAAGGCTTGAGCACCACGCAGTTGCCCGCGGCCAGGGCTGGGGCGATCTTCCACGCGACCATCATCAGTGGGTAGTTCCAGGGCGCGATGGAAGCGACCACACCCAGGGGGTCGCGGCGGATCATCGAGGTGTGCCCAGGCAGGTACTCACCGCCGGCCGACCCGGACAGGCAACGGCTGGCGCCGGCAAAGAAGCGGAACACGTCGGCGATGGCGGGGATTTCGTCATTGAGTGCGGCCTGGTAGGGCTTGCCGCAGTTCTGCGACTCCAGGCGGGCCAGGGTCTGCGCCTGGGCTTCGATGCGATCGGCCAGCTTGAGCAGCAGGTGCGCGCGGTCCTTGGGTGGCGTCTGCGACCAGCTGTCGAACGCACGGTCGGCGGCCTGTACCGCGGCATCGACCTGGGCGCTGCTGGCCTCGGCGATGTTTACCAGGACTTCGCCTTCGGACGGGTTGTACACGGCATAGGTGTCGCCTTGGCCGTCGACCAGTTGCCCATCGATCAGGAGTTTGGTTTGCATGGCGTATTCCTTGGTCAGTCTTGTAAGTGGAAAATCGCTTAGCGCAGGCCGAGGCAGGCTCGATGTCTGCAAAAAATTTTAAACCTATGAAACCATATCTTAAACTTTGTTATTTGCCAACTGGTCGTTTAAAAGGTCTTTTTGGTATGGAAAGAATGGAATCAGCGGTATCGGGTCCCGCCGCCTTCGCTATAAGATACGGAACTGAACCTTTTAGCCGAGGCCCGTCCGCCAAGCCTTGCAATGCTCGATAGGGAGAGGCAATGAGTGCCCTGAATACTGCTCGTAATACTGCTTTCATTCGGTTGCGCCAGGAAGGGCGTACCGACGAAGTGGCACGAAGGCTGGTGGAAGCCATTGAACTGGGGCTGTTCGCCGAAGGGCAGCAACTGCCCAGCGAGTCGGAGCTGGCCCTGCAGCTAGGGGTCGCTACCGTGACGTTGCGCGAGGCACTGGTGGTGCTGCGTCAGCGTGGGCTGATCGAGACCCGGCGGGGGCGCAATGGCGGCAGCTTCGTCTGCGCGCCGGTGGAGTTGCCCGAGGTGCTGTTGCTGCAGCGCCTGCGCGACATGAGCGGGCCTGACCTGCGCGACCTGGGCGATGAGCAGACCGCCATCTCAGGCACCGCGGCACGGCTGGCCGCCAAGCGCAGTTCCCGCGAGCAGCAGGCGCGCATCGCCCAGCACATCGAGACGCTTAGGCAAGCGGGCACTCGTCTGGCCAGGCACCGTGCCGATGCGCGTTTTCATATCGAGGTGGCGGCCGCCGCGCAATCGCTGCGCCTGACCCACGCCGAGATGCGCCTGCAGTCGGAAGTCGGCGAATTGCTCTGGCTGGAGGCGGCGGGCGGCGGCGATGTGGAGGTGGTCGAGCAGGAACACCGCGCCATTCTGCAGGCGCTGGTGGGCGGTGACGCGGTGTTGGCCGGTGCGTTGGCCGAGGCCCATGTCAGTCGCGGCATCAAGCGTTTGATCAGCCTGCGCCTGGAGTTGCTGGCCGAGGTGGATGGAGGTTGAGGCCAGTCGAAAGACAACACGCGCCAGGCTTGGCGTGGTAATTGCGTGACATTGCAGCAACAGGCCTGAGCGCGAATGCCGGGCCATCGCCCTACATAACAAGAAAGCCGCACCTGCATGAGGTAATGCCATGTTTGCCCTGAGCGATAACGACCCCCTGTCGGCATGCGCCCAACAGCTCGACAGTACCCTGGGGACCCTCTTCAGTCAGGTTCGCCAGTTGGTGGACGAAACCCAAGCGTTATGGGAGCGGGTCCTGGCCGAGGGCCGCCAGCCCGCCGCCAAGGACCTGGCCTTGCTGCGCCCGGCCATCGACCGGCAACTGCTAGCCACCGGCGCATTCGGTTGCGGTGGCGGCGTCATCGTCGAACCCGGTTGCCTGGCCGACCGCGAGATGCACCTGGAGTGGTGGTACCTGGCCGATGCAGGCAAGACCCTGCCACTGCGCCCGAACTTCGACCGGCGCCGGGAGAACTACTACGACTACACCGAGATGCCGTGGTACAGCCGCCCCCGCAACAGCGGCAAGCCGGTGGTGGAGGGCCCCTACGTGGACCTCTATGGTACCAACATGTATGTGCTGACCTTTACCATGCCCATCGTGGTCCAGGGCCGCTTCATCGGCGTCGCCGGGCTGGACCTGTCCCTGCACAACGTCGAGCGCCTGCTGGTGCGCAGCCTGATGCGACTGGCCCATGAGGCGGTGCTGATTTCCGCCGATGGTCGGGTGATTGCTTCCAATACCGCTAATTGGATGGTGGGCGATCTGGCCCTGGCGTTGCTCAACACCATTCCAGTGGACGGCGTGCGGGTGACGCTGGCCGAGTCCGAGGCCGGCTGGTCGTTGGTACGTCTCCCAGGCCTGCGCAAGGTTGCTTGAGCGGGCCCGCGCAGGCCAATCCCTGTAGGAGATCGCCCAGCCCGCTGGACCGCGCTGTCGCGCAGAGAACAAAGCCTGCAAGCGCGGCGCAATACTCTGTGGGCGGGCTTGCCCGCGAAGCAGGCACCGCGGTGTATGGCACCGGCTTCGCCGGTGTTCGCGGGCAAGCCCGCTCCCACAGGGTTCAGCTAAATCAATGAGTTAGCGTGTGTTCTATGAGAGATCGCCCAGCGGGCAGAGCGAACTCCCCACAGGCTCCACAGGAGCGTCCCCCGTCATCAACCCCACCCCTCCAGCCGCAATGTCGCCCGCACCAGCCGTTGCTCTTCCTGCTCGATGTCCTTGAGGCTGTCACGGATGCCATGGATATGGTCGCGGGCGGCGCGTTGCGCGTGCTCTGGCAGGCGTTCGATCACGGCGCGGTAGAGCCTGGAATGCTGGCGGTCGAGCTGTTTGAGACTGGTAGGGCGGTGGTAGAGGTTATTCACCGAGGCGAACACCGAGCTGAGCGTCAGGTCGGTGAGCGATTGCAAGGTATGCACCAGCACCGGGTTATGCGATGCCTCGCAGATGGCCAGATGAAAGCCGTGGTCCAGCCGCGCGTGGTCCTGTGAATCCAGTCCGTCTGGCGATTCGTGGGCGGCGATCATCTCTTCATAACGACGCCGGATCAGGATGAAGTCGGCCTCAGTGCCACGTAGCGCGGCCAGGCGGGCGGATTCGCCTTCAAGCAGGGCACGGACTTCAAGCAGGTCATACAGGGTTCGCGGCTGTGAACTGAACAGGTGCATAAGCGGGCTGGCGTCCCGCGGGCCGTTGAGCTCGGCAACGAACGATCCACGGCCCTGGCTGGTCTCGAGGATCCCGCGACCACGCAGCGCGCGCAGGCCTTCGCGCAGCGCCGACCGGGAAATGCCCAGTTTGTCGCACAGCCGCCGTTCGGACGGCAATGCCTGTCCAGGCTTGAGCACGCCATCGACGATCAGTTGCTCGATGCGCTCGGCCACGACGTCCGCGACCTGCCTTTTTTGCCCCGTATTGTGGTTGTCCATGCGTTACTCCACTGGTAGGACCAGTCAAAGGGCAGTTATCGAGGTTTTGGTGAACTGTCCTGGAGCATAAGGAATAACGCCTCATTGGGGAACTAGGGTCGCTGCTTCAGGGACCTAAACTGGTAGGACCAGTTGGTAAATCGATAGACGCCCTGCGTGCCCAGGCAGATGATCACTCACACAGGCAGGGCATCAGCCCCGCCGATAACAACAAGATCAAAGAGCCTGCCATGAACATCCTCTACGACGAGCGCGTTGACGGTGCACTGCCCAAAGTGGACAAGGCCGCGTTGCTGATGGCCTTGCGCGAGCGCGTTACCGACCTGGACATCCTCCATCTGCAGGAAGACCTGCGCCCCTACGAATGCGATGGCCTCTCGGCCTATCGCACCACGCCCATGCTGGTGGTCCTGCCCGAGCGCATCGAGCAGGTGCAGGCCGTGCTCAGGCTCTGTCACGAACGGCAGGTGCCGGTGGTGGCACGCGGCGCCGGAACAGGCCTGTCGGGCGGCGCCTTGCCGCTGGAGCAGGGCATCCTGCTGGTGATGGCGCGCTTCAACCGCATTCTTGAAGTCAATCCGGCGGGCCGCTACGCCCGCGTCCAACCGGGTGTGCGCAACCTGGCCATCTCCCAGGCGGCCGCGCCATACGACCTCTACTATGCCCCGGACCCGTCCTCGCAGATCGCCTGCTCCATCGGCGGCAACGTGGCCGAGAACGCCGGCGGCGTGCATTGCCTGAAGTACGGCCTGACCGTGCACAACCTGCTCAAGGTGGACATTCTTACCGTCGAAGGCGAGGCCATGACCCTGGGTTCGGACGCGCTGGACGCGCCAGGTTTCGACCTGCTGGCGCTGTTCACCGGCTCCGAGGGCATGCTCGGCGTGGTCACCGAGGTGACGGTCAAGCTGTTGCCCAAGCCGCAGGTGGCCAAGGTGTTGCTGGCGGCCTTCGATTCGGTGGAGAAGGCCGGGCGGGCGGTCGGCGACATCATCGCCGCCGGCATCATTCCCGGCGGCCTTGAGATGATGGACAACCTGGCGATCCGTGCCGCCGAGGACTTCATCCACGCCGGCTACCCGACCGAGGCCGAAGCCATCCTGCTGTGCGAACTCGACGGCGTGGAAGCCGATGTGCACGAGGACTGCGCACGCGTCGACGAGGTACTGGAGCGCGCCGGCGCCACCGAGGTGCGCCTGGCCCGCGACGAGGCCGAACGCGTGCGCTTCTGGGCCGGGCGCAAGAACGCCTTCCCGGCCGTGGGCCGCCTGTCGCCAGACTACTACTGCATGGACGGCACCATCCCGCGGCGCGCGCTCCCCGGCGTGCTGCATGGCATCGCCGAACTCTCGGCCGAATACGGCCTGCGCGTGGCCAACGTGTTCCACGCCGGCGATGGCAACATGCACCCGCTGATTCTCTTCGATGCCAACCAGCCCGGTGAGCTGGAGCGCGCCGAGGCGCTGGGCGGCAAGATCCTCGAACTCTGCGTGGCGGTGGGCGGCAGCATCACCGGCGAGCACGGCGTGGGCCGCGAGAAGATCAACCAGATGTGCGCACAGTTCAGCGCCGACGAGATCACCTTGTTCCACGCGGTGAAGTCGGCCTTCGACGCCACCGGCCTGCTCAACCCCGGCAAGAACATCCCTACCTTGCACCGCTGCGCCGAGTTCGGCGCCATGCACGTGCACATGGGCAAGCTGCCTTTCCCTGAACTGGAGCGTTTCTGATGAACAGTGCCTGTGACGCCAGCGCTCAACTGCAGGAGCAGGTCAGAGATGCCCTGGCCGCACATCGCCCCCTGCGTATCCAAGGCAGCGACAGCAAGGCCAGGCTCGGTCGGCCGGTAACCGGCGATACCCTCGATACCCGCGCCCATCGCGGCATTGTCAGCTACGATCCCACCGAGCTGGTGGTCACGGTGCGCGCGGGCACGCCGCTGGCCGAGCTTGAGCAGGCGCTGGACGCGCAAGGCCAATGGCTGGCCTGCGAAGCGCCGCACCTGGGCGAGGGGGCCACGGTGGGCGGCATGGTCGCGGCGGGGCTGTCCGGGCCGCGTCGGCCGTGGGTGGGTTCGGTGCGCGATTTCGTCCTCGGCACGCGGTTGATCACCGGCCACGGCAAGCACCTGCGCTTCGGCGGCGAGGTCATGAAGAACGTCGCTGGCTACGACCTGTCGCGCCTGATGGCCGGCAGCTTCGGCTGCCTGGGAGTGATCACCGAAGTGTCGCTCAAGGTCCTGCCCAAACCCCGCGCGGTGGCCAACCTGCGTCTGCACGTGGATGCCGAGCAGGCCTTGCGCAAACTCGCTGAATGGGGCCAGCAACCGCTGCCGCTGAGCGCCGCCTGCCATGAGGGTGAAGCGCTGCACCTGCGCCTGGAAGGCGGCGAGGGTTCGGTGGCGGCAGCCCGCGACCGGCTGGGCTGCGAAACCACGGAGCCGGGTTTCTGGGAGGCCCTGCGCGAGCAGCGGCTGGAGTTCTTCAACGATCCGCGCCCGCTCTGGCGGCTGTCGTTGCCCAATGCCACGCCATTGCTGGAACTGCCGGGCCGGCAACTGCTGGACTGGGGTGGCGCCCAACGTTGGCTAAAAAGCGACGCACCGGCCGAGCAGATCCGCGCGATCGCCAGTCGCGCCGGTGGTCATGCTACCTGCCAGGACGGTGGCGACAGCCCCTTTCATCCGCTACCGCCATTGCTCAAGCGCTACCACCAGCAACTCAAGGCGCAACTGGACCCACAGGGCATCTTCAACCCCGGGCGACTGTACGCGGATATCTGAGGCTAACCATGCAAACCCATCTGAGTGAACAGGCCCGCGCCCTGCCGCGTGGCGAAGAAGCCGAAGCCATCCTGCGCAGCTGCGTGCATTGCGGTTTCTGCAATGCGACCTGCCCGACCTACCAGCTGTTGGGCGACGAGCTGGATGGCCCGCGTGGGCGCATCTACCTGATGAAGCAGGTCCTGGAAGGCCATGCGCCGAGCGCCAGCACCTTGCAGCATCTGGACCGTTGCCTCACCTGCCGCAACTGCGAGAGCACCTGCCCGTCCGGGGTGCAGTATCACAACCTGCTGGATATCGGCCGCGAGGTGGTCGAGCAGACGGTCACACGGCCATTGGGCGAGCGGGTACTGCGTGCCGGCGTACGCGCGGTCGTTCCCCATGCCGGGCTATTCAAGGCGCTGGTCAGCACCGGCAGCGCGTTGCGCCCGCTGCTGCCAGCGTCCGTCAAGGCCAAGCTGCCGCGCGAGGTACGCCCGGCCAGCGCGCGTCCGCAAGTGCGCCACACGCGCCGGATGCTGATGCTCGAAGGCTGCGTGCAGCCAGGCTTGTCGCCCAACACCAATGCAGCGGCGGCGCGCGTGCTGGACCGCCTGCAGGTCAGCGTGGTGCCGGTTCGCGAAGCGGGCTGCTGCGGCGCGGTGGACTATCACCTCAATGCCCAGGACGCGGGGCTGGACCGGGCCCGGCGCAATATCGACGCCTGGTGGCCGGCGATCGAGGCGGGCGCCGAGGCAATCGTACAGACCGCCAGCGGCTGCGGCGCTTTCGTCAAGGATTATGGCCACTTGCTCAAGCACGACCCGCGATACGCTGCCAAGGCCCAGCGCGTCAGCGACCTGGCCAAGGACCTGGTGGAAGTGCTGCGCGAGGCGCCCCTGGAGCAACTGGGCGTGCGCACCGAGCTGAGCCTGGCCTTCCATTGTCCGTGCACGCTGCAGCATGCGCAAAAGCTCGGTGGCGCCGTGGAAGCGGTGCTGGCGCGGCTGGGCTTCAACCTCACCGCCGTGGCCGATCCACACCTGTGCTGCGGCTCGGCCGGCACCTATTCAATCACCCAGCCGGCGCTGTCGCGGCAGTTACGCGACAACAAGCTAAACGCGCTGGAAAGCGGCCGGCCACAGGTGATCGCCACGGCCAACATCGGCTGCCAGGCCCACCTCGACAGCGCCGGACGCACACCCGTCAGGCACTGGATCGAGCTGGTCGACGAGGCCATGGCCTGAACATTATCGCCTCACCCACACTCCACTTTTCGAGGACTTGTCATGCTCACCAAAGCCGTACTCAGCCTGAGCGATGCCCAGCGGATCCTGCACGCCGCGCGTGCGGAGGCCGACGCCAATCACTGGAACGTGGCGATCGCCGTGGTCGATGACGGCGGCCATCCGCTCGCCCTGGAGCGCCTGGATGGCTGCGCGCCGATCGGCGCCTACATCGCCACGGAGAAGGCCCGCACCGCCGCGCTGGGACGCCGCGAGTCGAAGGGCTACGAAGACATGGTCAACGGCGGGCGCAATGCCTTTCTCTCGGCGCCGCTGCTGACCTCCCTGGAAGGCGGCGTACCGGTGCTGGTCGACGGACAGGTGGTAGGCGCCGTCGGCGTCTCCGGCGTCAAGGCCGAGCAGGATGCGCAGATCGCCCACGCAGGCGCCAAGAGCCTGGACTGAATTCAACGGAGAACGATGATGACTGAACGTACTGCCCGTCACCGTCTGCAGGTGGCCACCGAGCTCGCGGCATTCCTCGACGATGAGGCGCTGCCCGGCAGTGGCCTGGACCCGGCCGCCTTCTGGCAGGGCCTGGACACCCTGGTCCATGACCTGGCGCCGAAGAACCGGGCCTTGCTGGCCGAGCGGGAGCGCCTGCAGGTCGAACTGGATGGCTGGCACCGCGCCCATCCCGGCCCTGTGCGCGATCTGCCGGCCTACCGTCGCTTCCTCGAAGGCATTGGCTACCTGGTACCGTCGCCAGGTGCGGTCAAGGTGAGCACCGTCAACGTGGACCCCGAGCTTGCCGAGCAGGCCGGCCCGCAGTTGGTGGTGCCGATGTCCAACCCGCGCTACGCCCTCAACGCCGCCAATGCGCGCTGGGGCTCATTGTACGATGCGCTCTATGGCACCGATGCCATCAGCGAGGAGGGCGGTGCCGAGAAGGGCAGCGCCTACAATCCGGTGCGCGGCGAACGGGTGATCGCCTTCGCCCGTGCCGTACTTGACCAGGCCGCGCCGCTGGCCGCAGGCTCGCATGCCGACGCCACTGGCTACCAGGTGCGCGACGGCCACCTGGTGGTACTGCTGCAAGACGGTGAGGCCGGCCTGGCACAGCCTGAACGGTTCCTGGGCTACCAGGGCTCGGCCGATGCGCCGAACGCCGTGCTGCTGATCAACAATGGCCTGCACCTGGAGATCCAGATCGACCGCAGCCACCCCATTGGCAAGACCGACGCCGCCGGGGTCAAGGACCTGCTGGTGGAGGCGGCGCTGAGTGCCATCATGGACTGCGAGGATTCGGTCGCTGCCGTCGATGCGGCCGACAAGGTGCAGGTCTACCGCAATTGGCTGGGATTGATGAAGGGTGACCTCACCGAGACGGTCAGCAAGGGCGGTGGCAGCTTCATCCGTCGCCTGAATCCCGATCGCCACTACACGGCCGCCAATGGCGGCGAGCTGACCCTGCCCGGGCGCTCGCTGATGTTCGTGCGCAACGTCGGCCACTTGATGAGCAACCCGGCGATCGTCGACGGTGAAGGCTTCGAGATTCCTGAAGGCATCCTCGACGCCGTGGTCACCACGCTGGCTTCGGTACGCGACCTCAAGTCGCGGCGCAACTCGCGGCGCGGCTCGATCTACATCGTCAAGCCGAAGATGCATGGCCCGGCCGAAGTGGCGTTTGCCGACGAGTTGTTCGGCCGCGTCGAGGACCTGCTCGGCCTGGCGCGCTACACCCTGAAGATGGGCATCATGGACGAGGAACGGCGCACCAGCGTCAACCTGCAGGCCTGTATTGCCGCCGCCTCGGCGCGGGTGGCCTTCATCAATACCGGTTTCCTCGACCGCACCGGCGACGAGATCCACACGGCCATGGAAGCCGGCCCTATGCTGCGCAAGGGCGACATGAAGTCGACCGCCTGGATCCAGGCCTACGAGCGCAACAACGTGCTGACCGGCCTGGCCTGTGGCCTGCGAGGCCGCGCCCAGATCGGCAAGGGCATGTGGGCCATGCCCGACCTGATGGCGGCCATGCTCGAACAGAAGATCGCCCATCCCCGTGCCGGCGCCAACACCGCCTGGGTACCATCGCCCACCGCCGCCACGCTGCATGCCTGGCATTATCATCAGGTAGACGTGCAGGCGGTGCAGCGCGAGCTGGAACAGGTCGTCCAGGCAACGGTCCGCGATGAGCTGCTGCAGGGCCTGCTGACCGTGCCCGTGGCCGAGCAGGCCAACTGGAGTGCCGAAGCAATTGGTGAGGAACTCGAGAACAACGCCCAGGGCCTGCTGGGCTACGTAGTGCGCTGGGTGGAGCAGGGCGTCGGTTGCTCGAAGGTGCCGGACATCCATGACGTCGGTCTGATGGAAGACCGTGCCACCCTGCGCATTTCCAGCCAGCACCTGGCCAACTGGCTACGCCATGGCGTGGTCAGCGAGGCTCAGGTGCTGGAGACCCTTCAGCGCATGGCACGGGTTGTCGACCAGCAGAACGCCGGTGACGCCAGCTACCGGCCGATGGCTCCGGACTTCGACGCGTCCCTTGCATTCCAGGCGGCATGTGCCTTGGTCTTCGAGGGCCGCGCGCAGCCGGCCGGGTACACCGAGCCGTTGTTGCACCGGTTCCGCTTGATGTTCAAACAGCGGGAAGGCCAGTAGCGGGGCGTTAGGATGCGGGGCACACCGGTGCTCACGCATCCAGCAACAGCGCAGCGCTCCTGGCGTCCGGCTCGCCCTCGAAGAACTGGTCGAGGGCCTGCTGGAAGACAGATTCGCCCGGCCGCAGACTGGCAAACAACGTCAGGGAAGAACGCAACTTCAGGTCATCCGGATGACCCAGTATCTGCAAGGCGCTCTTGCCGGTGTGCTGTAGGAGGGTGGCAACACACTCCTCCAGCCGCTGCCCCAGCACCTCATGCTGCAGATAAGCCTCTGCCTCGGCCGCGCCGGTGATGGCGTATCGCTTGGCCATGGCGCTGTGGCCCAGACCCTGCAATTGGGGAAAGACAAACCACATCCAGTGGCTGCGCTTGGCGCCGGCGCGTAGCTCCTGCATCACCTGATCGAACACCGGCGCCTGCGCCTCGATGAAGCGCTGCAAGTCAAACGGGTCCGCTTTGCTCATGACTTGCCGCCTGCCTTGCTGCTGCCCTTGTCCAGCTGCAGTTCGATACGGTACTTGGTCGCCAGGCGGCGCTCTTTCAGGCTGCGCAAGTCCTCATCCTCGAAGTTGCCCGCCGAGATCGATTCCGCCGCCAGTATCTGATTGTCGATGTCCACGTACTCGTCGAGCAGGCGGTCGAGTTCGGGGTCCTGCTGACGCCGCTGCTGGACGATTTCGCGTGGGTAATGCAGATCCTGGTAAAGATCATGGGAAACAGGCATGGCGCTCTCCTTGAGACGCTGTTGATGAATACACCTGTTTAGAGCGGTGCCCGGCGCACCTGTTGGGATAAAACAGCCAATGGATCGACGGACGGTCTGGACAGCGCGGCGGGTCGTTTGTCCTCCGCGGGTATCGTGGGTTCGCTGGTCAACCAGGCGGCACAGCCTGTGCAGATGACAACCATCTCCACGTGATGTATACATGGCCTGTACCAAGGGGAGCCCGGCAAGGGGCTGAGATACCGCTGGCCGATGGCAGCGCGGTGACCCTTCGAACCTGATCCGGATCATGCCGGCGAAGGGATGGGATAACGAACCTGCCTTTTTGCCGGCCTCACTGCGAGGCCACGCCATGCCCCTGTCAATGGTCTCGCTGTCACCCTCACAGAGGACAGCACCATGACCGAACGCTTTACCGAAACCCTGCGCCGCGAGAGCGAACCGACCTGGTCGGCGGCTGTCGGGCACCGCTTCGTTACCCAGTTGTTCGATGGCAGCGTGCCGGACGCTGTGATGGTGCGCTACCTGGTGCAGGACCATCGCTTTCTCGACAGTTTCCTGATCCTGCTCGGCGCGGCCATCGCCACCGCCGATACCTTCGAGGCGCGCCTGCGCCTGGGGCGCTTCGCCGGGATGATCTCGGGCGAGGAAAACACTTATTTCCTCCGTGCCTTCGAGACCCTGGGCGTGAGCGAAGCGCAGCGCAGCGAACCCCAGGACACGGTACCTACCGCTGGCTTCAAGGCGATCATGCGCGAAGCCGCGGCCAGCCGTTCCTACGCCGCTGCGCTGGCGGTGCTCACGGTCGCCGAAGGGTTGTACCTGGACTGGGCGAGCAAGGCGCCGCAGCCCCTGCCGGAAAGTTTCGTGCATGCCGAGTGGATCACCCTGCACGACAATCCTGTCTTCCGCGAATTCGTCGCTTTCCTGCGTGCCGAACTCGACCGCGTCGGCCCGAAGGAGGCGGCAATCAGCACCGATTTCTTCCTGCGCACGGTGGAGTTGGAGCATGCGTTTTTCGATGCCATCTATGAAGGAGGGGCGTGAGCGATGGATATCTTCGATCGCCTGAAGGCCGCCGCCGCGCCACAATGGGCCAGCTACGTCGATCACCGCTTCGTGCGCCAGATGGGCGATGGCAGCCTGGCCGAAGACGCCTTTCGCACCTACCTGGTCCAGGACTACCTTTTCCTGATCCAGTTCGCCCGGGCTTGGGCGCTGGCGGCGTACAAGAGCCGGCTTCCCTCCGACATCCGCGCCGCACAGGCGGGGCTGGCGGCGATCCTCGACGAGACCGAGCTGCACCTGCGCCTGTGCGCCCGCTGGGGGCTTTCCCAGGCCGACATCGAGGCGGCGCCGGAGCATCAGGCGACGGTGGCCTACACCCGTTACGTGCTCGACTGCGGCGCGGCGGGCGACCTGCTCGACCTGCATGTGGCACTGGCGCCGTGCGTGATCGGCTATGCCGAGATCGGCCGGAACCTGTCGACCGGCGTTGACCTGGCCGAGCATCCCTATCGCGAATGGATCGGCGAGTACGCCGGTGACGCTTACCAGGCTGTGGCCGAGGCAGCACGCAAGCATCTGGATGAGCTGGCGGCACGCAGCATGACCGAGCAACGGTTCGTCGAGCTCGCAGGGATCTTCGCGCAAGCCTCCAAGCTGGAAGCGGATTTCTGGCAGATGGGGTTGGAAGGGCGGGGGTGAGCTGAGTTGCGCCACGGCTTGCACGGTTACACTGGTATTGCGCAAGACCTACCGGGGGGCGTGTGGCCGGAGTACCGCATTTGCTGGCAAGCCACACAGATACGGCGCTGGATTTGGGGTTGCGCCGACCTGTGGGAACGGCCTCGTGCCGGGACGCCGGACCGCGCGAAAGGGCCGCAAAGCGGCCCCAAAATCGCAAGACCAACACAGCAATACAAGACTGCAACGCGTGTACCCGTCTCCAATCGCACGGTCCGAGATACCTGCGTACCGGCGAGGGCTGCGCCCCCGTTTCGCGACACGAGGCCGCTCCACAGGACGGCGCAATCCAGATTCAGCGCCGTGTCTGTGAAAGCTGGTTTGCCATCGCGGGCAGGCCCTTCAGGCTTAGCAGTGAGATTTGACAACGTATTGACTCGAGGGCATGTCCTCAGTCATGACTGCTTTTCAAAGGTATACTTTTTTTCAGTCATGAACTGCGGCTCTTTCCATTGGGGCCCTCTGAATATATTGCAATTATCACTAGTAATTAGCCCTTCGTCGACCATCTGTCGAATGACTTTCATTAGTCCTAAGTTGTCCCCAACGTGAACCCATTTATTCCTTTGGTATAGTCGATCAACTTGTGGTAGGGAGATTCCACTGCTTTTTCTGGCAATAAAAAGAAGAGCGTCTCTTGGGTTTTCGTTTTGAACTACATCATTGATTGTATTCATAGCTGTTCCCGCTCCATTTGCTTGTCGTCGGCTTCAATGGCATCTTGCGTATAAAATAAGTCGAATGCATCTGCGAATTTGTAATCTTCGAGAGTGGCGGTATGTGTGTTATTCCAGTCCGGGCCGTTTTCGTCTATAAAACCATCGGGGATACCTAATGCTCGAAACCGCTCGAGCTCGCGAAGTTCATGTGTGTAGAATCGCCTATCTACGTCTGTCAGGAGAAGCTCTCCTCGAGATATTTTTCCAGTCGTTCAATCATCATGTCATTGGCATCTGACGGTCTGAAGCGCGAGGTATGCAGTCTGACCAGATCAATCCCGGCTTGGGTGACTGCAGCGCTTGTCCAATCAAGCTTCAGGGTCGGCCCTCCGGCCTTTTCAGGGTTGTACAAACGACCACTGTATTCTCCTCGCGTCGTAGCGCCTTCATAGGGGTTGCTGAATACTACGTAAATAGGCGGAAGACCGCTATCGGCCGGAAAACAATAGACACAGTCTCTGAAATCCAGCGGTTCTACGATCGGCAGCGCTTCAGGTTTTACAGCTACTGGAGTAAGGACTACCCCCGTGTAAGGTTGGGGGGAGGTGGGCTGCCCAGAGGTAGTCGTCGAGCTATCGCCAGGCTTCGTCGCCGGAAAGGTGAGGCGGATCGGCAGTGTATGTGTGGAGGAAGATATATAGCTGTTCGTAAGTGGGTCGAAGCTCACGGCGCGCGCGGGTACTTTCGAATCAACCATGCCGGAGGCCGGAGTGGCGACAAGTGTGTAGCCTTGACGGCTACCATGGACCCGATAGGGAAGCGAAATCTCGCCTTGTGCAGCAGCAATTTCGTTCAGTTCGGCCGGTAACTCGGGGAGGAGGTGGCCAAGCGGCATGCTCAATGTTGATTCTGGATAAAGCTCCCCGTTCCCAAGCGTTGGAGAATAGAAGAGGGTACCTATGCCAACTCCCAGTGCACGGTCAACTACAATGCCAGTTGCCGCCTTTAGAGAATTCAAACCACCTTGAAATGCTGCCTCTAGTGTAAGGCCGGAAGCCGAAGCCACTGTTATTGCGCCAACAGCAGTTCCTAGCTGAATATTCGCACCATTGTTGAAAATTCTAAGCGTATGACCAGCCCCCTTTGCGTTAGCGGCGGCTTCGGCGGCTATGCGTTCGGCCTCGGCTTTGGCGGCGGCTTCGGCGGCGATGCGTTCGGCCTCGGCTTTGGCGGCGGCTTCGGCGGCGATGCGTGCGGCCTCAGCTGCGGCAACGGCTTCTGCAGCAATGCGTTCGGCCTCGGCTGTAGCAGCGGCTTCAGCAGCGACTCGATCACGGACTCGCTTTCGGATATCGTCAGGAGAAGCGTTGGGCACCCTCCCCAATATGAGTTGTTGAGGAGAAGCGTCGAAAGCCTTCATGTATAGAAAGTAAGCATCAAGGGCAAGCTGCGCACGAGTCCAGGCTGCGTTATAACTGGCTTCTAGTCTTTCCTTGAATGACGCATCGTCCAGAGTGGTGCTGCCATAGAGTGCCTCATAGCGAGCGACGTTGACTTCTGTGGTCTTTGAAAGTGGATCGTGACCAAGCAGGGCTTTGGCGAGAGTTTCCTGATTCATCGCTTGCTGATATTTCAACAAAAATAATTCATCAACCGCCTCTTTACGTCGTATTTCGATAGGTTTGGTACTCGCCTTTTGCGCTGCGCTCTGTTCAATTTCAGCTTCAACGCCCGCTAACAAATTACTTGATTGGGGAAAGCGGGAGACTCGAGTTTGTTCCCTTAGTGCGTTGGCAACCTCAATAGGTCCTGGTGCGGCAGGCTTCGGAAGTTCAGGCTTGAAATCGGGCCATTAGTATGTGGCCAACGTGGCAAGGAAAATGGAAAAAGCGGAGGTAGTGGGAATTCCAGATACGGTGTGCCGATCACGTGTATCGGCTCGAGAATGATCACACCCTTTTGCATTGAGGCCTCCAAGGCGTCGAACGACTGTTTGTACGCGGAGGGTGAAGAATCACTCGTTCCGGTAGTAAGTCGCAGAGCGAACCCATTCCCCTGTTGCCAACACGGCATGGCCTGTCACACTTTGTCCCATTCCCGCAATGCACCTGACTAGGATTCGCTGTTACATCGAATCCACAGGATCACCTGCATGCCCGCTCCACGTCGCATCCTCCGCTGTTCATCCACCCTGGCCGCCTTGCTGACCGGCGCCGCGCAGGCGCAGACGGCCACTGAAACCGTTGCGCCCGTGCTACTCACGAAATGGTCGTGACCGCCGCAGGCTTCGAGCAGCGGGTCGAGGATGCGCCGGCGTCCATCACGGTGATCGAGGGCGAGGAATTGCGACCCAAGTCATATCGCGATCTGGGCGATGCGGTGCGTGATGTGGAGGGGGTGACGGTCAACGGTGGCACCGACGAGCAGGACATTTCGATCCGTGGCATGCCGGGTGACTACACGCTGATCCTGGTCGACGGCAAGCGTCAGAGTGCGCGCGAGTCGCGGGCCAATGGCAACTCGGGCTACGAACAGAGCTTCGTGCCGCCGGCCGCTGCCATCGAACGTATCGAGGTGGTGCGCGGACCGATGTCGTCGCTGTACGGCTCGGATGCGATCGGCGGGGTGATCAATGTGATCACCCGGGAGGGCCGAGGGGCATGGACGGTCTGGGCTGGACAGGACAAGGCGGGGGATGTTGCTACGAGTCATTATCATTTGTATCTTTTCAGACCCACTCCTTTTTTCAGAGCGCAGCCTGACGCATCTGCTTGACCAGCAGCTTCTCCAGTACCTCCCACATCACAGGATCCGTACTGAACGCCACATTGAACCGCATCCAACCGGTGGCCTGGGCGTCGACCATGAACAGCTGGCCAGGGCCGAGCATGATGCCTTGCTCAAGCGCGTCGTCGAGCAAGGCGGCGCTGTCGGGGATGGCGGGGTGGCGGGTCCAGATATACATGCCC
>JAEWGL010000087.1 GCA_023388335.1 Pseudomonadota bacterium
GGCAAGTCGACCCTGTTCAACGCCCTTACCGCATCCGACGTGTACGCCGCCGATCAGTTGTTCGCTACCCTCGACCCGACCCTGCGCCGTCTGCAACTGGACGACATCGGGCCGATCGTGCTGGCCGACACCGTGGGGTTCATCCGTCACCTGCCGCACAAGTTGGTCGAGGCATTTCGGGCTACGCTCGAAGAGTCGAGCAATTCCGACCTGCTGCTGCACGTGATCGATGCCCATGAGCCGGAGCGCATGGAGCAGATCGAGCAAGTGGTGGCCGTGCTGGGCGAGATCGGTGCCGAAGGCTTGCCGATCCTCGAGGTCTATAACAAACTCGACCTGCTCGAAGATGTCGAGCCGCAGATCCAGCGCGACGCCGATGGCAAGCCGCAACGGGTCTGGGTATCGGCACGCGATGGGCGTGGCCTGGAGCTGGTTGGCCAGGCAATTGCCGAGTTGTTGGGGGATGACCTGTTTGTCGCGACCCTGCGCCTGGATCAGCGTTTTGCCCGCATGCGCGCGCAATTCTTTGAACTGGGGGCGGTACAGAGCGAGGAACATGATGAAGACGGCAGCAGCCTGCTGAGCGTGCGCTTGCCCCGGGTCGATCTCAATCGCCTGGTCAGCCGCGAAGGCATGGAACCGCTAGCGTTCATCGAGCAACATACTTTGCAATAAATGCTCGGCAAGGTTGCCGGGCAGCCGTAACAGGCATTCTGTAGCATTGGACGGCGCGCCGTGGGTGCGTCTTTGCTTTATCAGATGGAGAGCGCTATGGCTTGGAATGAGCCGGGTGGCAACTCGAACAATCAGGACCCCTGGGGCGGTCGCCGCGGTGGCGGCGGTGGTGACAAGAAGGGTCCACCCGATCTGGACGAGGCCTTCCGCAAGCTGCAGGACAGCCTGAACGGCATGTTTGGCGGTGGCAAGAAACGCGGTGGTGACAGGCATATCGGCAAGGGCGGCGGTTTCGGCCTGCTCGGTATTGGGCTGGCCGTGCTGGCAGCCATCTGGCTGTACAGCGCCGTGTACGTGGTCGATGAACAGGAGCAGGCGGTCGTCCTGCGTTTCGGCAAATACTACGAGACCGTAGGGCCGGGCCTGAACATCTACTTCCCGCCAATCGATCGCAAGTACATGGAAAACGTGACTCGCGAGCGGGCCTACACCAAGCAAGGGCAAATGCTCACCGAGGACGAGAACATCGTCGAGGTGCCGCTGACCGTGCAGTACAAGATCACCAACCTGCAGGACTTCGTGCTCAACGTCGACCAGCCTGAGGTGAGCCTGCAGCACGCCACCGACAGTGCCCTGCGCCATGTGGTGGGCTCCACCTCGATGGACCAGGTGCTGACCGAGGGTCGTGAGCGGATGGCCGTGGATATCCGCGAACGCCTGCAGCGCTTCCTCGACACCTACCGGACCGGTATCACCGTGACCCAGGTCAACGTGCAGAGCGCGGCAGCCCCGCGTGAAGTGCAGGAAGCCTTCGACGACGTGATCCGTGCCCGTGAGGACGAGCAGCGTGCCCGCAACCAGGCCGAGTCCTACGCCAACGGCGTGGTGCCTGAGGCCCGCGGTCAGGCCCAGCGGATCCTTGAGGATGCCAACGGCTACCGTGATGAGGTCATCTCTCGCGCCAAGGGTGAAGCCGACCGCTTCGTCAAGCTGGTCACCGAGTACCGCAAGGCCCCCGAGGTCACCCGTCAGCGCCTGTACCTGGAAACCATGCAAGAGGTCTACAGCAATTCGAGCAAGGTCATGGTGGCCACCAAGGATGGGCAGAACAACCTGCTCTACCTGCCACTGGACAAGATGGTCGAAAGCAGCCGCAACAACGCGGCACCGGTCAGCAGCAGCGGTGTGACGGCGTCGGTCAGCGACGCGGCCCGGGCAGCATCGGAGCAGCAACCGCAACAACAGCCGCTGCGCACTAGGGAGAGCCGCTGATGAGCAATAAATCGCTGATCGCCCTGATCGCAGCCGTGGTGCTGGCCATCGTGGCCTGGAACAGCTTCTACATCGTCGCCCAGACCGAACGCGCGGTACTGCTGCAGTTCGGGCGCGTGGTCCAGGCCGATGTCCAGCCAGGTCTGCATGTGAAGGTCCCCTACGTCAACCAGGTGCGCAAGTTCGACGCCCGCCTGATGACCCTGGATGCACCGACCCAGCGCTTCCTGACCCTGGAAAAGAAAGCCGTGATGGTCGATGCCTTCGCCAAATGGCGGGTCCAGGATGCCGAGCGCTTCTACACCGCGACGTCGGGCCTCAAGCAGATCGCAGACGAGCGTTTGTCGCGCCGTCTGGAAAGCGGCCTGCGTGACCAGTTCGGCAAGCGCACCCTGCACGAGGTGGTCTCCGGTGAACGTGATGCGCTGATGGCTGACATCACCGCTTCGCTGAACCGCATGGCCAACAAGGAGCTGGGTATCGAGGTCATCGACGTTCGCGTCAAGGCCATCGACCTGCCGAAGGAAGTCAACCGCAGCGTGTTCGATCGGATGAGCACCGAGCGTGAGCGAGAAGCACGCGAGCACCGCGCCAAGGGTAACGAGCTGGCCGAAGGTATTCGTGCCGACGCCGACCGTCAGCGCCGCGTGTTGCTGGCCGAGGCCTATCGCGAATCGGAAGAGACCCGCGGTGATGGTGACGCCCAGGCGGCTTCCATCTACGCTGCGGCGTACAATCAGGACCCTGACTTCTACGCGTTCTACCGTAGTCTGCAGGCCTACCGCGAGAGCTTCTCCAGCAAGAGTGACGTGTTGATCCTGGATCCGAAGAACGAGTTCTTCCGCTTCCTGGACAAGAGCAAACCCTGACCAGACACCCCGCCGGGCGGCTAAAACGCCTGGCGGGGTGATTTCTGTCTGAGAACGGGTGTATGATGCGGCAGCCGGGAAATTCCCGGCTTTTTTGCGTCTGCAAGGTTCACTGGCCGAAACACGGCCGCAACGCAAGGTATTCAAGGTTTTCGAGGGTGTTGGCACGGCGGCGGCGCTGGGATCGGTGCTGCCTGCTGCTGTCTGCCGAGACCTGCTTCACTTTCGGCTCGCCCGCGGGCAGGCCGCCCGGACCAAAGGGGAAATGGCGTAATGGCAACGGTAGACCGCTGGCTCTTGCCAGATGGCATCGAGGAAGTACTGCCACCTGAGGCCGCGCGCATCGAGATCGCGCGGCGCCAGGTGTTGGACCTGTTCCAGAGTTGGGGTTACGAACTGGTCGTCACCCCGCATATCGAGTACCTGGAATCGCTGCTGACCGGTGCCAGCCAGGACTTGGACCTGCATACCTTCAAGGTGGTGGACCCGCAGTCCGGCCGACTGATGGGTTTTCGCGCTGACTTCACGCCACAGGTCGCGCGCATCGACGCGCACACCCTGCGCCGCGAAGGCCCGAGTCGCCTGTGCTATGC
>JAEWGL010000113.1 GCA_023388335.1 Pseudomonadota bacterium
GCCCTGCACTTGCCGGCGCGTGCCCGCGAAGTCTTCGATGTCACCGGTGCCGGCGATACGGTGATTTCTACCTTGGCGGCAGCGATCGCCGCAGGTGAAGAACTGCCCCAGGCGGTCGGCCTGGCCAACCTGGCGGCCGGTATCGTGGTCGGCAAGCTGGGCACCGCGGCCATCAGCGCTCCAGAACTGCGCCGGGCGATCCAGCGCGAGGAAGGCTCCGAGCGCGGCGTGCTCAGCCTTGAGCAGCTGCTGCTGGCCATCGACGACGCCCGGGCGCACAAGGAGAAGATCGTCTTCACCAACGGCTGCTTCGACATCCTCCATGCCGGCCACGTGACCTACCTGGAGCAGGCGCGAGCCCAAGGTGATCGCCTGATCGTGGCAGTCAACGATGACGCTTCGGTCAGCCGCCTGAAGGGGCCGGGCCGCCCGATCAACAGCGTCGACCGGCGCATGGCCGTGCTGGCTGGCCTCGGTGCGGTGGACTGGGTCATCAGCTTTGCCGAAGGCACCCCGGAGAACCTGCTGCGCGAGGTCAAGCCGGATGTGCTGGTCAAGGGCGGCGACTACGGCATCGACCAGGTGGTCGGCGCCGATATCGTCAACGGTTATGGTGGCACCGTGAAGGTGCTGGGCTTGGTCGAAAACAGCTCGACCACCGCCATCGTCGAGAAAATTCGCAAGAATTGAGCGTCGGTCGGCCCGTGTTCAAGCTACTTGTGCAGGGATGTACGGGCCATGTGCAGCAGATGCCGCGCCTTGCCAGTCAGGCGGCGCAGCCGTGAATCCGGCTTGGGTGCCACCAGGCCCTGCTGCCTGAGCCAATCCTTCCAGCGAATACGCTCCTCCTTCACCACCCAGCCTTCCTGCGGCGCGAAGCTTTCGGCCAGGTACAGGCCACGCGTGCTGGCGGCATGCAGCTCGCCCTTTTTCAGGGTGTACAGCTCGGCCAGTGGCCGGCCATCCTGCAGCGGCATCAGGTAAAGGTCCGGACGCTTGCGATTCAGGCGCGTGACCAACTGGTCGCCCTCCAGCCGCTCATCGACATGGAACAGGCTCAGCGACTTGGCCTCCCGCGGCACTTGCAGGCGCAGGTCATAGATCAGTTGCAACGACGCTGTGGGCAGGTGCACGTAGGCGCGGGGCCGTTCCAGCAGGGTGAGGTTGCCACAGTGCACCGGGCGCGCGGCCCCGGATTGCGGCGTCAGGACGAAGGGCAAGGCTTCGCGGTAGTGCAGGGCGGCGGCATAGGGGGCTGGCAGCCAGGTGTCGTTGAAACGGCCGCCGAGCCAGCCTTCGGGCGTCTCCAGCAAGCATTCCTCGGCGACTTCCTGGATGGCGGTGTGCAGGGGCAGGTTGAGTTCACGCGCCGGCACATAGCCGGAGATCAATTTCAGTACCACGTCGCCTCGATCCTGACGGCGCTGGCGCACCAGCACCCAGTAATCGCGGTTTTGCCAGTGCAGGGTCAGGCGCACCGAGACGCCGAGATTGGCCAGCTCGACCACGAAGCGCTGGCTGTCGGGCACTTGGATCGCCTTGCGCCGTTGCAGGGTCTGGGCGAAGTTCAGGGGCATGCCGATGCTCTGGTAGCTCAGCGCTTCGGGGGTGGCCTCCACGTGCAGCGGCAGGGTCTTGAAGTTGCTCGGGTTCTTGCGGATCAGCGTTCGCGCCACGAGGCTCCTCCTTGCGTTGAGGCGGCCGCGAGGGCGGCTCAGTGCTGGCTCAGGATGCGCGCCACCGTAGCCACGTTATGGGCCAGGTGCAGCGGATTGATGGTGCCGACAATAGCACTGCCCATGCCCGGGTGGGCAAACAGCAGTTCGAAGCTGGCCCGCACCGGGTCGACCCCTGGCGCCAGGCAGACATGGCCGCTGGCCAGGGCCTTCTTCACCAGGATCGCCTTGCCGTGTTCGGCAGCGTAGTCCAGCACTGGCCGCTCCGCCTGCTCCTGGAGGTTGTAGGTGATCATGGCGCAATCGCCTTGCTCCAAGGCCTTGAGACCGCCTTCCAGGGTCTTGCCGGAAAAGCCAAAACCGCGGATCTTGCCTTCCTGCTTGAGCTCGGCGAGGGTCTGGTAGACCTCCTCATGTTCAAGGATCGCCAGGTCGTTGCCGTCCGAATGCACCAGCATCAGGTCGATGAAGTCCGTTTCCAGGCGCTTGAGGCTGCGCTCCACAGACAGACGGGTGTGGGCCGCGCTGAAGTCGAACCGCGACACACCCTCGTCGAACTCTTCGCCGACCTTGCTGACGATCACCCAGTCATGGCGCTGGCCGCGCAACAGGGGGCCCAGGCGCTCTTCGCTGCTGCCGTAGGCTGGCGCGGTATCGATCAGGTTGATGCCCAGCTGACGGGCCTGGGCCAGCAGCAAGCGGGCCTGGTCGTCATCGGGAATGCTGAAGCCGGCAGGGTATTTGACGCCCTGGTCGCGGCCAAGCTTCACGGTGCCCAGGCCCAGGGGCGAAACCCTGAGGCCGGTGCTGCCCAAGGCGCGGTGAAAATCGTGCAGGGTCGGTAGGCTCATGGCAGCAGTTGCTCCCAGGCAGGTACGCCAATCGGCGGGCGTGGCAGGTCGGACAAGTCGGGCCGCGCTGCGGGTTGGATGCCGTCACGCGCAAGGCTGGCGAGCACGCGATCGGAGAAATCCGGTGCCAAGGCCAGCTTGGTCGGCCAACCCACCAGCAGGCGCTGCTGCTCGGCGAGAAAGGCATTGTCAGGGCGCACCAGGCCGGACTGGGCCGGCTCGGCACGATCGATGCGCACGGTGGCCCAGCGGATCGGCTCCTGATCGACCCAGGGCAGCAGGCTGGCGACCTCCTTGCGCGCGGCGGCGATCTGCGCGGCAGGCTCACGGGCTACGCCTTCGGCTTCGGCGAGGTCCCCACCGAGGTACCAGACCCACTGGCCATCAGCCGCCGGGTGGGTGGTCACGGTGATGCGCGGTTTTGGCCCGCCACCCAGGCAGTGGGCATACAAGGGCTTGAGGTTAGGACCCTTGGCCATGACCATGTGCAGCGGCCGGCGCTGCATGGCTGGCTGGCTCAGGCCCAACTCCTCGAGCAGGTCGGCGGTGCCAGCACCGGCACTGAGGACAATGCGCTGGGCACGGATCTGGCGCTCATCGACGCGCAGGCCGACCAGTTCATCGCCCTCGCGCAACGGTGTGACGCGTTCACCGGCCAGCAGGCTGTCGCCGGCCAGAGAAGCCAGATTACGCAGCAGGCTCGGGACATCCACCACCAGTTCGGCCAGGCGGTAGACCTTGCCCTTGAAGGCGCGGTCCTGCAGGGCAGGTGGCAACTGGTCGCCTTTGACCTGATCGACCCGACCGCGCACGGCCTTGCTGGCGAAGAAGCTGGTCAGGTTGCCCGCCAGCGTGCCGGGTGACCACAAGTAATGGGCCTCGGAAAGCAGGCGCACCGCGGACAGGTCCAGCTCGCCAGTGCCGGCAATCGCCTCGCGCCAGCGGCGCGGCATGTCGGCGATGGCCTCCGAAGCCCCGGTCAGCGCGCCGTGCAAGGCGTACTTGGCGCCGCCATGGATGATGCCCTGGGACTTGATGGTCTGCTCGCCGCCGAGGCTGGCGCGTTCCACCAGCACCGTCGAGTAGCCCAGGCGCCGCAGCCGGGCGTTGAGCCAGAGGCCTGCGACCCCGGCGCCGACGATCAGGACGTCAGTGGAAATGGCAGATGGCATGCAGGGACCTCACGAGCTGGGACAGGCGCCCAGTATACAGACTGCGACGCCGATCAATGCCCGGTGGTTTTCGAGAACACCTGGATCACCACCACGCCGCCGACGATCATCGCCATCCCGAGCATCGCCGGCAGGTCCAGCCTCTGCCCATAGATCACCAACGCCGCCACGCTGATCAACACGATACCCAGGCCGGACCACACCGCATAGGCGATGCCCACCGGAACGGTGCGCACCACCAGGGTCAGCATCCAGAACGCGATGGCATAGCCACAGACCATCAGCAGCAACGGCAGTGGCGTGCTCAGGCCCTTGACTGCCTTCATCGAGGCAGTGGCAATGACTTCGGCGCAGATGGCGATGGCCAGGTAGGTGTAGGCGTTCATGGGCGGATCCTCGGTTGCTGGTTGAGCATTCTAGGCGTTCCTTGGATGCGGTAAAGCCATTACCTAGCCTCGAACAGAGGCGCCTGTTCGGGCGCGTGGTCCCGTTGCGCTCGTTTTCCGCGGCGACGCAGTGGCTCTGGCCGAGCGTTTGGCTGTGCACTTGCATGCGATTGGCTAGTAAACTGCCCCGCCATGAACAGAACCCTTTATACCCTGCTGTTTCACCTGGGCCTGCCGCTGGTTGCGCTGCGCCTGTTCCTGCGCGCGCGCAAGGCGCCGGCCTATGGCCAGCGCGTGGCGGAGCGCTTCGCCTTCAAGCTGCCAGCCATGCGCCAGGGTGGCGTGTGGGTGCATGCGGTGTCGGTGGGCGAGAGCATCGCCGCGGCGCCCATGGTGCGAGCGCTGCTCAAGGCCTACCCGGACCTGCCGATCACCCTCACCTGCATGACCCCGACCGGTTCGGAGCGTATTCGCGCGCTGTTCGCCGACGAGCCGCGTATCCAGCACTGTTACCTGCCCTACGACCTGCCGTGGGCAGCGGGGCGTTTCCTCGATCATGTCCGGCCGCGTCTGGGCATCATCATGGAAACCGAGCTGTGGCCCAACCATATTCACCAGTGTGCCAAGCGCGGCATCCCGGTGGCGTTGGCCAATGCGCGGTTGTCTGAACGATCGGCCCGTGGCTATGCACGCTTCGCTGGGCTCACCCGACCGATGCTGGCCGAGATGAACCTGATCGCCGTGCAGACCGAGACCGAGGCCGAGCGTTTTCGCAGCCTGGGCGCGCGCGCCGAATGCGTGCAGGTCACCGGTTCGATCAAGTTCGACCTGAAGGTCGACGACCAGTTGCTGCCCCGCGCACGGCACCTGCGCGAACAGTGGCAGGCAACGCCACGACCGGTGTGGATTGCTGCCAGCACCCATGAAGGCGAGGACACCCTGATCCTCAACGCCCACCGCCAGCTCCTGACGACCCATGCCGATGCCTTGCTGATCCTTGTGCCGCGTCACCCTGAACGCTTCGACGCGGTCCACGCGCTGTGCCGCGAGCAGTTCACCACGGTGCGGCGTTCAGCCGGCGCGGCGGTGCAGGCACCGACCCAGGTACTGCTCGGCGATACCATGGGCGAGTTATTGTTCCTCTACGCCCTGGCTGACATCGCCTTCGTCGGTGGCAGCCTGGTACCTACCGGCGGACACAATCCACTGGAACCTGCGGCATTGTCGCTGCCGGTGCTCATGGGCCCGCACGTGTTCAACTTCCTGGAGATCACCGCGATGCTGCGCGAAGCCGGAGCACTGCAGCAGGTGGACGATGCCGAAGGCCTGGCCGCTGTCGTGCGGCAGTTGATCGAACTGCCGCGCGATGCCCAGCGCATGGGCGAAGCGGGAAGGGGAGTGATGCGGGCCAATCAGGGGGCGTTGCAGCGGTTGCTGGATGGAGTGGGGCGGCTGCTCGCCTGAGCATGGCGCTGCGCTGCGCCCATTCACACGCAGCCGCGCGTTTCTTGTTTACGCCAAGCGTCCCTTTCTCAGGGCCGACGCTCGAAGTTCTTCGCCGCCTCAGCCGCCAGATCCGGGGGCAGGAAATCCCGGTCCGGGTTGTAGTCGGCTTTCAGGTAACGGCCCAGGTCTTGCAGGTCCTGCGGGCTCAAGGTGCCCGCCGCCTGCTTGAGGCGCAGGTTGTCGAGGATGTAGTCGTAGCGGCTGTTGTTGTAGTCGCGCACGGAGCTGTACAGCTGGCGCTGGGCATCCAGCACATCGACGATATTGCGGGTGCCGACCTGATAGCCGATCTCGGTCGCCTCCACGGCGCTCTGGTTGGAGATGATCGATTGCTTGCGCGCCTGCACCTGCTCGACGTCGGTGTTCACCGCGCGGTGCAGGTTGCGGGTGTTTTCCACCACCTGGCGGCGCAGGCTTTCGCGCTGCTGCTCGGCCTGGCTCAGGCGCTGGTAGGCCTCGCGCACCTGCGAGCTGGTCAGCCCCCCACTGTAGATCGGGATATTGAGCTGCAGGCCGATGCTGGTCTGCTCCACGTCGCCGCCGTAGCGCACGCCGACCTGGGGTGCAGGGTTGGTGAAGCCGAAGTTGTCGTTGTCGCCTTTCTGGTAGCGCGCTACCGCATCGACGGTCGGGGCATGCCCCGCTTTGCGCTGGCGCAGGGTTTCTTCGGCAGCATCGACGGCATGATTGGTGGCCAGCAGGTTGAGGTTCTGCCGCGCGGCGGTATCCACCCAGGATTTGGCGTCGTTGGGCATCGGGACCTGCACTGGCAGGGTATGCACCACCCCTTGCAGCGACCCGTATTCGCGGTTGGTCAGGGTCACCAGGGCCTCGAAGGCATCCTGCACCTGGCGCTCGGCGATGATCCGGTTGGCCCGTGCGGTGTCGTAGCTGGCTTGGGCTTGCAGCACGTCGGTCTTGTCCGAGAGACCGACGTCGAAGCGTTCGTTGGACTGGTCGAGCTGACGCCTCAAGGCTGATTCCTCGGCCTTGGTCGAGGCCAGCGTATCCTGGGCGCGCAGCACCGAGAAGTAGCTCTCGGCGGTCTGCAGGATCAGGTTCTGCTCGGTCGCCGACAGTTCCAGCGCGGCCTGCTCGTTGACCGCTTCGGCAGCCTGCAGCTGGAACCAGCGGTCGGCACGGAAGATCGGCTGGGACAAGGTGGCGCTCCAGGCATTGCCGCTGCGGTTGGCGGTGATCGACGGCTCGTCGATCCGGGTGCGGGTGTTCAGCATCTCGGCGCCGGCCGACAGGTTGGGCAGCAACCCGGCCCGGGCCTGCGGTACCACTTCACGGCGCGCGCCGTAGTCGGCGCGAGCGGCGGCCAGGTCGGCGTTATTGCTCACGGCTTCCTGGTAGACGCTGACCAGGTCGGTCTTCACCGTCGGGGGCACTTGCGCTGCACAGGCCAATCCGTTTGAAGCACAAGACACGGCCAGGGCCAGTGAGAGTTTGCGCAGCATAGGGCAATCCTTGAACATTTGAGCATTTCTGAACTGTGGAGTATCGACCGAGTGGCCAGTGTAGTTGCGCGCGCATGTGGCAACAATCCGCCATTTGCTCCATTCATCATTCCTGTGTTTGCCCGCTTGGCTTCGAGGACCACTCCAGTCTAGACTGAGCACGTTCTTGTCGGGGTGCCTTGAAGCAAAGGCTGAGATCGGAAGTTTCCGGATCCCGTTGAACCTGATCAGGTTAACGCCTGCGTAGGGAACAAGATTTCTCGCTTTCCCGGCGAGTCTCTTGTGCCAGGTCCGGGATCGTCGAGCCGCTGCAAAGCGCATGGCACCCCCGTATCCGGCACTGCACCTCAAACAGGGTGCGTCCGCGGCTTTTTCAGGTTCTCCCCCGACATTCCACCGCTAGGAAGCCGTCTGGAGAGCCTGTGATGAGTAAACAAGAAAAAACGATCAACCTGAGCGAATCTGCCCAGGTCGACCAGCAGTCCGTGCAACCTTTCGCCCGTTCGCGCAAGGTCTATGTCGAAGGCTCGCGCCCGGACATCCGCGTGCCGATGCGCGAGATCAGCCTGGACGATACCCCCACCGATTTCGGCGGCGAAGGCAATGCGCCCGTCCTGGTCTACGACACCTCCGGTCCCTACACCGACCCCGACGTCATGATCGATGTGCGCAAGGGGCTGGGCGATGTGCGCTCAGCCTGGATCGACGCGCGCGGTGACACCGAGCGCCTGGATGGCCTGAGCTCGCACTTTGGCCAACAGCGCCTGGAAGATGCGGACCTGGCCAAGCTGCGCTTTGCCCACGTGCGCAACCCGCGTCGGGCCAAGGCCGGTGCCAACGTCAGCCAGATGCACTATGCGCGCAAGGGCATCATCACCGCCGAGATGGAATACGTCGCCATCCGCGAGAACATGAAGCTGCAGCAAGCCCGCGCCGCCGGCCTGCTCGACCAGCAGCACCCCGGCCACAGTTTCGGCGCCAGCATTCCCAAGCAGATCACCGCCGAGTTCGTGCGCGAGGAAGTCGCCCGCGGCCGCGCCATCATCCCGGCCAACATCAACCACACCGAACTCGAGCCGATGATCATCGGCCGCAACTTCCTGGTAAAGATCAACGGCAACATCGGCAACAGTGCCCTGGGCTCTTCCATCGAGGAAGAGGTGGCCAAGCTGACCTGGGGCATCCGCTGGGGTTCGGACACTGTCATGGACCTGTCCACTGGCAAGCACATCCACGAGACCCGCGAGTGGATCATCCGCAACTCGCCAGTGCCGATCGGTACCGTGCCGATCTACCAGGCGCTGGAGAAAGTCAACGGCGTCGCCGAGGACCTGACCTGGGAGCTGTTCCGCGACACCCTGATCGAGCAGGCCGAGCAGGGCGTGGACTATTTCACCATCCACGCCGGCGTGCTGCTGCGCTATGTGCCGCTCACCGCCAAGCGCGTTACCGGCATCGTCAGCCGCGGTGGCTCGATCATGGCCAAGTGGTGCCTGGCGCATCACAAGGAAAACTTCCTCTACACCCATTTCGAGGACATCTGCCAGATCATGAAGGCCTACGACGTCAGCTTCTCGCTGGGCGATGGCCTGCGTCCGGGCTCAATCGCCGACGCCAACGACGAGGCGCAGTTCGGTGAGCTGGAAACCCTCGGCGAGCTGACCAAGATCGCCTGGAAGCATGATGTGCAGTGCATGATCGAAGGCCCCGGCCACGTGCCGATGCAACTGATCAAGGAGAACATGGACAAGCAGCTGGCATGCTGCGACGAGGCGCCGTTCTACACCCTCGGCCCACTGACCACTGATATCGCCCCAGGCTACGACCACATCACCTCGGGCATCGGTGCGGCGATGATCGGCTGGTTCGGCTGCGCCATGCTCTGCTACGTGACGCCCAAGGAGCACCTGGGCCTGCCGAACAAGGACGACGTCAAGACCGGCATCATCACCTACAAGATCGCCGCCCACGCCGCGGACCTGGCCAAGGGGCATCCTGGCGCGCAGATCCGCGACAATGCGCTGTCCAAGGCGCGCTTCGAGTTCCGCTGGCAGGACCAGTTCAACCTGGGCCTGGACCCGGACACCGCGCGGGCCTACCACGACGAGACCCTGCCCAAGGAATCGGCCAAGGTCGCGCACTTCTGTTCCATGTGTGGGCCGAAGTTCTGCTCGATGAAGATCACCCAGGAAGTGCGCGAATACGCCGCCAACCAGCGCATCGCGGCGGTGGACGTGGCGGTCGAGGATGGCATGCGCGAGCAGGCCGAGCGGTTCCGCCAGGAAGGCAGTCAGTTGTACCAGAAGGTCTGAGTTGTAGGGCCTGGGGTTTGCAGCGTTCTTGAGATAGAGCGCCGGCCGCGCGGGTGTTCGCTTCAGATTTTGTGGCGTTTATGAAATCGAGCGCCGCCCGCGCGGCGCATCGCGGCACAAGGCCGCTCCCACATTTGTTGCAACGTGCCATGGCCTGTGGGACTAGGGTTGTCAGCCTTGGCGCAAGACTGAATATCGCATAAGGGCTGATATAAACGTGACTACTTCAAACAGCTTTTCCCCCGACCATCCCATCCCCGCCAGCCACCGTCTGTTCGGTGCCCGCGACCTGTTCGTCCTGTGGTTTTCCCTGGGCACCGGCCTGATGGTCTTGCAGGTCGGGGCGATGCTTGCCCCAGGGCTGGGCCTGGCGGGCGCCTTGCTGGCGATCTTCCTTGGGACCGCCGTCGGCGTCCTTTTGTTGGCGGCGGTCGGGGTCATCGGCAGTGACACCGGCCTGTCGGCCATGGCGGCCTTGCGCCTGACCCTGGGCGGCCACGGCGTGCGCCTGCCGGTGCTGCTCAACCTGCTGCAGCTGGTCGGCTGGGGCGCGTTCGAGATCATCGTCATGCGTGACGCGGCCAGCCTGCTGGGGGCGCGCGCCTTCGGCGAGGGCAGCCTGTGGACCAGTGCGCTGCTGTGGACCCTGTGCTTCGGCGCCCTGGCGACATTGCTGGCGATCTGCGGTCCGTTGGCCTTTGTGCGCAAGGTCTTGCGCACCTGGGGCATCTGGCTGCTGCTCGGCGCCTGCCTATGGCTGACCTGGAACCTGTTCGCCAAGACGGACCTGGCCGCGATCTGGACGCGTGCCGGGGATGGCACGATGTCGTTGGCGGTCGGTTTCGACATCGCTATCGCCATGCCGCTGTCCTGGCTGCCACTGATCGCCGACTACTCGCGTTTTGCCCAACGAGCCGGCCGGGTATTCGCCGGCACGGCACTGGGCTACTTCATCGGCAACTGCTGGCTGATGAGCCTGGGTGTGGCCTATACCCTGGCGTTCGCAACCAGCGGCGAGGCCAATGCGCTGCTGCTGGCATTGGCCGGCGCGGGCCTGGGCATCCCCTTGCTGCTGATCCTGCTGGACGAGTCGGAGAATGCCTTCGCCGATATTCACTCGGCCGCCGTCTCCACCGGACTGCTGGTGCGCCTGAAGATCGAGCACCTGGCCCTGGGCATCGGTGCGCTGTGCACGCTGATCGCCTGCCTGGCGCCGCTGGCGCAGTACGAGAACTTCCTGCTGTTGATTGGCTCTGTGTTCGCGCCGCTGTTCGGTGTGGTGCTGATGGACCACTTCGTCATCCGTCGGCGGCGTCTGCCGGCGACGGTCGGTGGTCTGCACTGGGGAGCCTTGCTGGCCTGGGCAGCGGGGGTGGTGACCTACCATCTGCTGGCCAGCCTTGTCCCGGACGTCGGGGCGACCCTGCCGGCACTGGCGCTGGCAGGGGTTCTGCACGGTCTGCTAGGCCTCAGCCGCGGCCGGGAAACAGCTCCGGCTTGAGCACGCCGTTCAGGCGTGGGTAAGGGATTTTCAGCTCGATGTGGCCCATCGAGTAAGGCGCGATGGCATAGACCTCGTACTTGAGCACCAGCGCCCCGTAGGTCAGGGCGATGTGCGGGGTCTGGCGGAACGGCCAGGTCTTGACGAACTCGGGGTCCTTGTCCATGCCGGTGCTGATCAGCCAGGCACGGTGGGACTCCTCGGCGGTCTTCCAGAAAGTCGCTTCCTGGCCTGGGACCAGCATGTCCTCAAGGGTCAGCACCTTGTCCAGCTTGCGCGAATAGTTGATGAAAGCGCGCCCGGGCATGCCGTGGGCGCCGCCGGTGTCCAGGTAGCTGGAAAGCTCGATGATCACCAGGCCGTCATGCTGCTCGCGTACCTTGGCTTGCAGGTAGCTGCTGTTGCGCTTGTCGGCGTTGCGCAGGAACTGCTCTTCGTACGCTTGGAGCGACGCCGGCGGGGTGCTGCGCTGGTTGTCCTCGGTCAGTTGCAGCAGGCGTTTCTCGACGATGCCGTCGAGCTTGGGCAGGGCCGGGAAGTGAATCATGTCGATGTTGATCAAGGGGCAGTCGCTTTCGCTGCAACCAGGCTTGATGTGCTCCCAGGCGTCACGCTTGACCTCGAGCGGGGCACGCAGGCTGGGTGTGAACAGGCTCTGGCAGGCGCCCAGGGCCAGTGCCAGCACGGCCACGGACGTCAGTTTGACTAGCGTCATGATGATCCTTGCAGAGGAAAGTTATCGGCCTTGGACCGTCGGCAAAGCCTTCGGTTCGCCACTAAGCTGAACGGATCAGCAGCGGCCTATCCTCGCAGTCCTGAGGCTATCTTTAAAGGGGTGAAACCCGGCGAAACGCGGAGTAGGATGGCGCGATGCGGTAAACGAGGTAACGAGGATTTCCATGTCAGATTCAGTGAACACGGTGCCCAGGGCGGTCGAGATCGTCGAGCGGGCCAATTGCTTCCAGGGCTTCTACAAGCTCGACAAGGTGCGCCTGCGCCACGAGCTGTTCGCCGGTGGCCTGGGGCGCGAGATCAGCCGTGAGCTGTTCGTGCGCCATGATGCCGTCTGCGTGCTGCCCTACGATGCGCAGCGCGACGAAGTGGTGCTGATCGAGCAGTTCCGGGTCGGCGCCTTGGGCAAGACCGAGAACCCTTGGCTGATCGAACTGGTGGCCGGGTTGATCGACAAGGACGAGCAGCCCGAGGAGGTTGCGCACCGTGAGGCCCAGGAGGAGGCCGGGCTGACCTTCAGCGCCTTGTGGCCGATGACCCGCTACTTTCCTTCGCCCGGCGGCAGCGACGAGTTCGTCCACCTGTTCCTGGGCCGCTGCAGCAGTGAAGGCGCCGGCGGCCTGCATGGGCTGGAAGAGGAGGGCGAGGACATCCGAGTGAAGGTCTGGGCCTTCGAGGATGCCCTGCAAGCGGTGCGCGATGGCCGGATCGCCAACGCGGCAAGCATCATCGCCCTGCAGTGGCTGGCGCTGAACCGGGGAGAAGTCAGGGGGTTGTGGTCGTGAACCTGTTGCGCGAGCGCTATCGGGTCGACCTGGTCGGGCTGCAGGCGGCCTGCGAGGCCAACTATGCGCGGCTGATGCGGCTGCTGCCGGACATGCGCAGCGCCCAGAGCTCACGGCGCATCGGCATGACCCAAGGCGACCAGATGCTCGGCGTGCTGGTACTCGACGTCGTGCTCAGCTGCCCCTATACCACCACCTTGCGGGTGCGCCAGGAACACAGCCTGCCCTGGTTGCCGGTGCCGCAGCTGGAGGTGCAGGTGTACCACGACGCGCGCATGGCCGAAGTGGTCAGCGCCGAGCACACCCGGCGCTTTCACAGCCGCTATCCCTACCCGAACGCTGCCATGCACCAGCCGGACGAAAAGGCCCAGCTCAACCTGTTCCTGGGCGAATGGCTGAGCCACTGCCTGGCCTGTGGTCATGAACTGGCCGTCGTGCGCTGAGGTGTGACGTAAGGCGGCCTCGGGTATTTGGCTCGAAACCGGCTTGCCGCCATACTTGTGCTCAAACCGATCGAGGAGACGGCCGTTGCCGCAGCCAATCCAATCCCAAGGCCCAGCACCTGTGCACGTGGTGCAACTGTCCGACAGCCACCTGTTCGCCGACGCGCAGGGCAGCTTGCTGGGCATTAATACCCGTGACAGCCTGCGGCACGTCATCGCCCAGGTGCGCCGCGAACAGCTGCGGATCGACCTGCTGCTGGCCACCGGCGATCTGTCCCAGGACGGCAGTGACGCTTCCTACGCCTGCTTTCGTGAACTCACCGAGGCGTTTGCTGCGCCGGTACGCTGGTTGCCGGGCAATCATGACCAGTCCGCGGCCATGGCCAGGGCCGCCCAAGGCAGCGATGCGCTGCACGTGGTGACCGACCTGGGCACCTGGCGAATCATCATGCTCGATTCGCAAGTACCGGGTGCAACCTTCGGCCTGCTGGACGACGAGCAGTTGCGGCATCTGGAGCAGGCACTGCGGGGCGCGGGCGAGCGCCACTGCCTGGTGTGCTTGCACCATCAGCCCGTGGATATCGGCTGCGCCTGGATGGCGCCGATCGGCCTGCGCAATGCCAGTGCGCTGTTCGACCTGCTGCGCGGTTATCCACAGGTCCGCGCGCTGTTGTGGGGGCACGTCCACCAGGAGCTGGACCAGCACCGCGACGGCCTGCGCTTGCTGGCCTCGCCTTCCACCTGCATTCAGTTCGCCCCCGACAGCGAAGACTTCAAGGTCAGCGAAGAAAAGCCTGGTTATCGTTGGCTGCGGTTGCATGCTAACGGGCGTTTGGAGACGGGGGTATCGCGAGCCGAGGATTATGAGGTGCGGCTGGATTTCGACAGCGCCGGATACTGACGGGGCGAGAGCCGCCGCAAGCGCCCTGATGCACCGCTCAAATGTGTTGCGAAAATCCCCACCTCGCACCTTTCGCCCTCGAACAGGCTACACTGCGCGTCCTTGCGCCCGCTTCGAAGGGTGCGCAACCGCAGTTTCCGGGGGCAGCATGTCGGGTTCCATCCTCTATATCCATGGCTTGAACAGTTCGCCGCTGTCGCGCAAGGCGCAGCAGCTGAGTGCGGTGATGCAGCAGCTGGGCCTGGCCGAACAATTGCGCGTGCCGGCCCTGCACCATCATCCACGGCAGGCCATGGCCCAGCTGCACGCCGCGATCGATGAGCTGGACGCGCCCTTGCTGGTAGGCAGTTCGCTCGGCGGCTACTATGCCACCCACCTGGCCGAGCGCCACGGACTCAAGGCCTTGTTGATCAATCCGGCGGTCAACCCGCACCGGCTTTTCGACGGTTTCCTGGGTACCCAGCAGAACCTGTACAGCGGCGAGCGCTGGGAGCTGACCCAGGATCATGTCCAGGCCCTGGCCGAACTGGAGGTAGCGCCCCCACAGGATGGCGCCCGCTATCAGGTCTGGTTGCAGACCGCCGATGAAACCCTGGACTATCGCCACGCCGAGCGCTTCTACCGCGCCTGCGCGTTGCGTATCCAGGCCGGTGGCGACCATGGGTTCCAAGGCTTTGCCGAGCACCTGCCGGCGCTGTTGAGCTTCGCCGGTATTGCCCGCGGGCAATATGACGCGCTCGATTTTTCTGTATCTTGATTTTTTGCATTCACTACGACTGACGACGAGAACCCATGGCCAATCCCAGCGCTAGCGCCTATAACGCAGACGCCATCGAAGTCCTCTCCGGCCTCGACCCGGTTCGCAAGCGACCGGGCATGTACACCGACACCAGCCGGCCCAACCACCTGGCCCAGGAAGTGATCGACAACAGCGTCGACGAAGCCCTGGCCGGCCACGCCCGTTCCGTGCAGGTGATCCTGCACGCCGACCATTCGCTGGAAGTCAGCGACGACGGTCGTGGCATGCCGGTGGATATCCACCCCGAAGAGGGCGTCAGCGGTGTCGAGCTGATCCTCACCAAGCTGCACGCCGGCGGCAAGTTCTCCAACAAGAACTACCAGTTCTCCGGCGGTCTGCACGGCGTCGGCATCTCGGTGGTCAACGCCCTGTCGACCCAGGTCCGCGTACGCGTCAAGCGCGATGGCAACGAATACCAGATGACCTTCGCCGACGGCTTCAAGGCCACTGAGCTCGAAGTGATCGGCACGGTCGGCAAGCGCAATACCGGGACCAGCGTCTACTTCGCCCCGGACCCGAAGTACTTCGACTCCCCCAAGTTTTCCATCAGCCGCCTCAAGCACGTGCTCAAGGCCAAGGCCGTGCTGTGCCCGGGGCTGCTGGTCAGCTTCGAGGACAAGGCCAGCGGCGAGAAGGTCGAGTGGCATTACGAGGACGGCCTGCGTTCCTACCTGGTCGATTCGGTCAGCGAATTCCAGCGCCTGCCCGACGAGCCGTTCTGCGGCAGCCTGGCGGGCAACAAGGAGGCGGTCGACTGGGCCTTGCTGTGGTTGCCCGAAGGCGGTGACAGCGTCCAGGAAAGCTACGTCAACTTGATTCCCACCGCCCAGGGCGGCACCCACGTCAACGGCCTGCGCCAAGGCCTGCTCGATGCCATGCGCGAGTTCTGCGAGTTCCGCAACCTGCTGCCGCGCGGGGTCAAGCTGGCGCCGGAAGACGTCTGGGAGCGCATCACCTTCGTACTCTCGATGAAGATGCAGGAGGCGCAGTTCTCTGGCCAGACCAAGGAGCGCCTGTCCTCCCGCGAAGCGGCGGCGTTCGTCTCCGGCGTGGTCAAGGACGCGTTCAGCCTCTGGCTCAATGCCCACCCCGAGGTAGGCATGCAATTGGCGGAGCTGGCCATCAGCAACGCCGGCCGCCGGCTTAAGGCGAGCAAGAAGGTCGAGCGCAAGCGCATCACCCAAGGTCCGGCCCTGCCGGGCAAGCTGGCCGACTGCGCGGGTCAGGACCCGATGCGTGCCGAGCTGTTCCTGGTCGAGGGCGACTCGGCGGGTGGTTCGGCCAAGCAGGCGCGTGACAAAGAATTCCAGGCGATCCTGCCGCTGCGCGGCAAGATCCTCAACACCTGGGAAGTCGATGGGGGCGAGGTCCTGGCCAGCCAGGAAGTGCACAACATCGCCGTGGCCATTGGCGTCGACCCCGGTGCCACCGACCTCAGCCAGCTGCGCTACGGCAAGATCTGCATCCTCGCCGACGCCGACTCCGACGGGCTGCACATCGCGACCCTGCTGTGCGCGCTGTTCGTCCAGCATTTTCGGCCGTTGGTCGAGGCAGGCCACGTCTATGTGGCCATGCCGCCGCTGTACCGCATCGACCTGGGCAAGGAAATCTACTATGCCCTGGACGAAGCCGAACGCGACGGCATCATGGATCGCCTGGTCGCCGAGAAGAAGCGCGGCAAGCCCCAGGTCACGCGGTTCAAGGGCTTGGGCGAGATGAACCCGCCGCAGCTACGCGAGACCACGATGGACCCGAACACCCGGCGCCTGGTTCAGCTGACCCTCGACGACGTGCAGGAAACCCGCGAGATCATGGACATGCTGCTGGCCAAGAAACGCGCCGGCGACCGCAAAAGCTGGCTTGAATCCAAAGGCAACCTGGCCGAGGTACTGGCTTGATCCGTCTGGTATGGGCAGCCTGCCTCGTCCTGTTTGCCGTCCCAGCACTGGCGAATGATTGGCCCGAGCTGAAGCTGACGGCCGAGTACCCGATCGAGGGTATCCGCGGTGGCAATCTGTCGGGCCTGGCCGAGTGCCGGGGTGGCTTGTGGGCCGTGTCCGACCGCGACGACGACCGTATCTACCGCATGGACCAGCGCAACGGTGTGTGGCGCGGCCAGCCGATGACCTTCGTGGCCCCGCCCGCGCCAGAAAGCGGACTGCCCTGGGGCTTGCGCTCGCGCAATTGGGCGGCCTCGTTCATACGCGGCGGCGAGCTGGATTTCGAAGGCATCAGCTGTGATGCCGCAGGCAATTTCTTCCTGGTCAGCGAATCCCGCGCGGCCGTGCTCGAGGTGCCTGTCGAGGGTGATCCAGACTGGCTCAAGATCGACCCGACGATGATTCGCCAGGCGCGCGCCAGCGGGATGCTCCTGCATTTCAACGCCCTGTTCGAGGGCCTGGCGATCAGCCCGGCGGGCGATCGCCTATGGCTGGCTGCCGAGCGTGAGCGCCGCGGCCTGATCTCGGTCAAACGCCAGCAGTCGGTGTGGAACTGTTCAGACAATTGCGTACTGCTCAGCGAAGCGGGCGTCGAGATGCAGCCGCCACAGATGCCCCGCGCCCGTGCGCTGTCGCGTGACTTTGCCGACCTGGCGTTGTACCAGGGCAAGCTGTTCACCCTGGAGCGCAATGCCTACCGCATTTGCCGGCGCGACGCCGACACCGGCCAGGTCGAGCGGTGCTGGTCGTACGCCGCCGATGGCCTGGCCGACGAACGGCGCTACCGCCAGCCCTTTGGCCTGGCCGAGGGCCTGGCCATCGACGCCAAGGGCGCCTGGGTCGGCCTGGACAACAATGGTGCAACCCGTGCCGACGGCGAATCGCGTCCCGTGGTCTGGCGCTTCGACGCCCCGCAGGACGGCTGGAGCGCCAAGCCGTGAGCCAACCGCCGGGCAAGCGCGCGGGCAGGCTGCTGCTGATCGTTGCTTGGGTGGCCGCGATGTTCCTGGCCACGCGCTTCTTTGGCCAATGGGAGGCGCGCCAGGACAATCCCAACACCGTGGTGCAGTCGCAGCAAGGCGAGGGTTTTATCGAGGTGCGGCTCTTGAGCAACGGCCAGGGGCATTTCGTGGCCGACGGGGCGATCAACGGCGAAAGCGTGCGTTTCATGCTCGACACCGGTGCCACCGACGTGGCGATCCCCGAGACGCTGGCGCGCAAGCTGGCGCTGGCCAAGGGTGCGCCGGTGATACTGAGCACCGCCAACGGCCGCACCCAGGGCTACCGCACGCGGCTCGAGAGCTTGCAGCTGGGCGAGATCCGCCTGCGTGACGTGCGCGCCCTGGTGGTGCCGGGGCTCGACGGTGACCAGGTCCTGCTGGGCATGAGCGCCTTGAAACAACTTGAATTTACCCAGCGTAGCGGCACCTTGCTGTTGCGCCAGAACCTGAAATGACGAGGCCCGCATGAGCGACTCACCCGAACTCAGCTTCGACGGCGTCGAACGCCGCTCCCTGGCTGACTTCACCGAACAGGCCTACCTCAACTACTCCATGTACGTGATCATGGACCGGGCCCTGCCGCACATCGGCGATGGCCTGAAACCAGTGCAGCGGCGCATTGTCTACGCCATGAGCGAGTTGGGGCTGGATGCCGATTCCAAGCACAAGAAATCCGCGCGGACCGTCGGTGACGTGCTCGGTAAATTCCACCCGCATGGCGATTCGGCGTGCTACGAAGCCATGGTGCTGATGGCGCAGCCGTTCAGCTACCGCTACACCCTGGTCGACGGTCAGGGCAACTGGGGAGCGCCGGACGATCCGAAGTCCTTTGCCGCCATGCGTTACACCGAGGCGCGCCTGTCGCGCTACTCCGAAGTATTGCTCAGCGAACTGGGCCAGGGCACAGCCGACTGGGTACCGAACTTCGACGGTACCCTGCAGGAACCGGCCGTGCTGCCGGCGCGCCTGCCGAACATCCTGCTCAACGGCACCACCGGGATCGCCGTGGGCATGGCCACCGACGTGCCGCCGCACAACCTGCGCGAGGTCGCCAGCGCCTGCGTGCGTCTGCTCGACGAGCCCAAGGCCACCATCGAGCAGCTCTGCGAGCACATCCAGGGGCCGGACTACCCGACCGAAGCGGAGATCATCACCCCGCGCGCCGAGCTGCAGAGGATCTACGAAACCGGCAAGGGCTCGATCCGCATGCGCGCGGTGTTCCGCGTCGAGGACGGCGATATCGTCGTCACCGCCTTGCCGCACCAGGTCTCCGGGGCCAAGGTGCTGGAGCAGATCGCCGCGCAGATGCAGGCCAAGAAACTGCCAATGGTCGCCGATCTGCGCGACGAGTCCGACCACGAGCACCCCTGCCGGATCGTCATCATTCCGCGTTCGAACCGCGTCGATGCCGACGAGCTGATGCAGCACCTGTTCGCCACCACCGACCTTGAGAGCACCTATCGGGTCAACGTCAATATCATTGGCCTGGACGGGCGCCCGCAGTTGAAGAACTTGCGCACCCTGCTGGTCGAGTGGCTGCAGTACCGCACCGAAACGGTCCGGCGCCGCCTCAGGTTCCGCCTGGACAAGGTCGAGCGCCGCCTGCACCTGCTCGATGGCTTGCTCGTGGCCTTCCTCAACCTGGATGAGGTAATCAACATCATCCGTACCGAGGAATACCCCAAGGCCGCGCTGATCGCCCGTTTCGAGCTGACCGAGATTCAGGCCGACTACATCCTCGAGACCCGTCTGCGCCAGCTGGCGCGCCTGGAGGAAATGAAGATCCGTGGCGAGCAGGCAGAACTGCTCAAGGAACAGACCAAGCTGACCGCGCTGCTCGGCAGCGAAGCCAAGCTGCGCAAGCTGGTGCGCTCCGAGCTGATCAAGGATGCCGAGACCTACGGCGACGACCGGCGCTCGCCAATCGTCGCGCGGGCCGAGGCCAAGGCGCTCTCGGAAAACGAGCTGATGCCGACGGAGCCTGTGACCGTGGTGTTATCGGAAAAGGGCTGGGTGCGTTGCGCCAAAGGCCATGACATTGACGCCACTGGGCTTTCATACAAAGCCGGCGACGGTTTCCGGGCCGCGGCCGCCGGGCGCTCCAATCAATTTGCCGTGTTCATCGATTCCACCGGCCGCAGCTACTCGTTGGCGGCCCACAGCCTGCCGTCGGCCCGAGGCCAGGGCGAACCGCTGACGGGTCGATTGACTCCGCCGCCGGGCGCTGGCTTCGAATGTGTGCTATTGCCTGAGGACGACGCACTCTATGTGGTGGCATCGGATGCCGGCTACGGCTTCGTGGTCAAGGGCGAAGACCTGCAGGCCAAGAACAAGGCAGGCAAGGCCTTGCTTAGCCTGCCCAGCGGGGCCAAGGTCATCGCGCCGCGGCCGGTAGCCGACCGCGAGCAGGACTGGCTGGCTGCGGTCAGCAGCGAGGGTCGCCTGCTGGTGTTCAAGGTCAGCGACCTGCCGCAGCTAGGCAAAGGCAAGGGCAACAAGATCATCGGCATCCCGGGCGATCGGGTGGCCAGCCGGGAAGAGTTCGTTACCGATCTTGCCGTGATTGCCGAGGGATCGACCCTTGTATTGCAAGCTGGCAAGCGTACCCTGTCGCTCAAGGCTGACGACCTCGACCACTACAAGGGCGAGCGTGGTCGTCGTGGCAACAAGCTGCCGCGCGGGTTCCAGCGTGTCGACGGCTTGACGGTGGAAGGCCCGGCCTGAGCCCGTCTTGCCTGGAACGGCTGTTTCGGCGTCGTTCCAGGCAGAAACACTGGAGTCGGACGGTTATTTCGCGGATGATAGGGCCCTTTACGGCGCCAGCGTGGCTGCGCGCCCGTTCGAATCTACACGAGTATCGTTGCGGTTGGCCTTGAGGCGACCGCCTGGATGGGATGATGAAATTTCTGCGCCTTCCATTTGTTCTGCTGATGACTGGCGTGCTGGGTCTGGCCGGTTGCAGCATGCACCAGCCGGTCGCCCTGTACCAGCTCGACAGCGGTGATCCCGAGCTGCCCAAGCAAGCGTCGGGCATGGCAGTGGTGCTCGGCCCGGTTTCGGTGGCCGACTACCTGCAACGCGAGACCTTCCTGCAGCGCCAGGCCGACGGCAGCCTGACGGCGGCGACCGACGGTCGCTGGGCGGGTAGCTTGTCCTCGGACATCGACCAGCTGCTGGTGCGCCAGCTCGCCTGGCGCCTGGACAGCCAGCGCGTGGTCCTGGCCCCGGCCAGCACGGGTTTTAGCCCGGACGTGCAGGTGCTGCTGTCGATCACCCGCCTGGACTCCGGTGCCAACCAGCCGGCGATCCTCGACGCCCAGTGGCGCCTGCTCGACCGCCGGGGACATGTGCGCGACAACCGCATCGTACACCTGGAGCAACAGCACGAGGGTACCGAGTCCTCCCAGGTCCAGGCCCAGGGGCAATTGCTGCAGAAGCTTGCCGAGCAGTTGAGCACGGCCCTCAAGCCGCTGGCCAATCAACCCACGATCGCCGAAGAGGCCCCGAAGAAGGCCGCCCCGGTGCAGGTGCGCAAGGAACCGGAGAAGCCCAAGATTCCAATGGCTTCGCCAATCCGCACCGATATGGAAGTGTTCAGGTTCTGAGTAGTTTGCAGATAGGTATGAAAAAGCCCGCAGCGATGCGGGCTTTTTTTTGGATCATCCCTGGCTGCCGGAAATCACCGGGGCGCGGCATGCCCTATCACGCCTGGCGCTCAGCCATCCGCGCCAACTGGCGCTCGAGCATGGACGGGTAGGGCTCCATCAGGCGTTCGACACAGCTGGCCCCTTCGGGGCTGGCGATCGGGCGGATGCGAGCGCGCTGGCGGATCAAGGGATCTTCGCTGATCTTGCGCTCCACCAGCAGCAGGTTGCGGCTGTGCTGAGACAGCGCCAAGGCGTCCTGGGCCTTGTCGGTCAGCAGCAGGTCTACCTGGCTCAGGCCGTCAAGGTCTTCACCCAGGGCCAGGCCCAGCTGCAGTTGCAGGGTGATGCCGCTGTCGGCCACTTCGACCTGCAGGGCATGGCCCAAGGCGCGCAGCAGTTCGCCGCAGCAGATGGCATTGGTCAGGTAGTCCTCACCGCTTTCGCCGCTGTGGAACAGCAGCAGGGTGCTACCGTCGTTAAGCGTGTGCGTCTGCCCTTCGTACAGCGAGGCAGCCTGGTCCAGGCAGTCGCGGTAGCGCTCCAGCAGCTCGGTCAGGCGCGCGCGAGGCAACCGGCGCAGTTGCTCCTGCGACCCCAGTTGCACGGCCAGCACGGCGCTGGCCTGTGGCGCGTTGCTGACCCGAGGCGTCGGCTTGGCCGGGCTGTCGGGGTCGTCAAGCAGGTCGGCGAAGGCCTCGTCGTCATGCTCATCGCTGGTGGTGGCCACGACCTTGGCCAGGCGTTTGGTCGTGGGCGTCTCGTCGAAGTCCTGATCGTCCAGGTCGTCCTGCGCGAAGGCGTCGTCTTGCTCGTGATCGTCCTCGTCCTCGTCCTCTTCGACTTCCGGCTCGGGCGGCGGCTCCGGAGCCAGGCGGGCGTGCAGTTGGCGGGCCAGGTCGCCGATCTCGTCCTGGCGGTCGATGGCCGGGGTATAGGGATGCGGATCACGCAGCCAGACCCGCAGCTGCAGCAGCGGGGTTGAGATGAAACGCCCCAGACGCAGGCTCAGCGCCAGCGCCAGTGCCAGCAGAATCGCCGCAAGGATGCCCATGCTCTGCAGGCTGATGGTCATCGGTTGCTGGAACTGCGTCATGTCCAGGCTGATGCGCAGTTGTCCGGCCGTCACGTCCTGGAAGGTGATCTTGGTCTGGTAGAGGCCTTCGGCCTCGCCCAGCAGACCATTCTTCGGGCGTTGACCGGCTTCGGCGAGGATGCGGTTGTCGACGCTGTAGATAGCCGCATGGGCCACCAGTGGGTTCTTCACCAGGTTGCCCAGCAAGACGTTGAGGCTGAGGATGTCGTTGGACACCAGCAGCTCGGTCGCCGAGGTCGCGGTCTGGGTGGTCAGGCTCTGGCCAAGGGCATCAGCCTGGTCATGCATGGCTTGCTTGAACTGCAAACCCATGACGCAGGCGTAGATCACCAGCGCTGAGGCCACCAGGAAGATGTTGTAGCTGGCGATGCGCAGTGGCAGCGGAATACGACGCTGACGCAGGGCACGAAAGAGCATGAGGAAGAAGTTGTCAGTCTTGACGGGCGTGGGCCGGTTCACAGAGCGCGGCTCTTTATGGCGGAAAAGTGCTGCGCAGTATAGCGAGCACTGTTTGCTCGGCAAAGCATCGACTGCGCCCGATGGTCATCGAAAATCGGTAGAATGCGCTTTTTTTCATCGAGCCGGAGCCCGTCTTGCGCGAAATCGTCCTGATCAACATCACCGGTGAAGACCGTCCGGGTCTCACCGCGGCCATTACTGGCGTCCTGCTCCAAGGCGGTGTGAACATTCTCGACATCGGCCTGGCGGTGATGCACGGCACGCTATCGTTCGGCATCCTGGCCGACATCCCGGATAGCGAAGCCGCCTCGAACCTGCTGCAAGCCGTGCAGAGCAAAGCCCATGAGCTGCACCTGCAGGCGCGTTACACACCCGTCACCGATGCCGACTACCAGCATTGGGTCGATGCCCAGGGCGAGCCTCGGCATATCGTCACCTTGCTCAGCCGCAAGCTCATGCCGGCGCAATTGCAGCAGGTCAGTGAAGCCATCTCCCGTCAAGGCCTGACCATCGAGCGCATCGAGCGGCTGTCCTCGCGCGTGGCGCTGGATGCGCCGACCGAGAAAGGCAAGGCCTGCCTCGAGATCTCGGTGCGCGGCGAGCCGAGCGATGCCGAGGCGATGCGCGCGGACTTCTTCGGCCTGGCGCAAGACCTGGACATCGACATCGCCTTCCAGCAGGACAACCTGTACCGCCGCAACCGCCGCCTGGCGGTGTTCGACATGGACTCGACGCTGATCGAGGCCGAAGTCATTGACGAACTGGCCAAGGCGGCGGGCGTGGGCGCGCAGGTGTCCGAGATCACTGAGCGCGCCATGCGCGGGGAGCTCGACTTCCGTGCCAGCTTCAAGGAGCGCATGGCGCTGCTCAAGGGCCTGGATGTCGGCGTGCTCGACGAGATTGGCGCTTCCCTGCGCCTGACCGAGGGCGCCGAGAACCTGTTCGCCGAGCTCAAGCGCCTGGGTTACAAGACGGCCATCCTGTCCGGCGGCTTCTCGTACTTTGCCAAGCAGGTACAGGCGCGCCTGGGCATCGACTATGTGTTCGCCAACGAGCTGGAGGTGGTGGACGGCAAGGTGACGGGCGTTGCGGTCGAGCCGATCGTCGACGCCCAGCGCAAGGCCGACCTGCTTACCGAGTTGGCGCGCAAGGAAGGCCTGGAGCTGGAGCAGACCATCGCCGTGGGTGATGGTGCCAACGACCTGCCGATGCTTGCCCTGGCTGGCCTGGGCGTGGCCTTCCGCGCCAAGCCGCTGGTACGGCAGTCGGCCAAGCAGGCCATCTCGACCCTGGGCCTGGATGGCGTGCTGTACCTGTTGGGGCAACGCGACCGCGACGCCCGCGCCTGATCGCAGCGCGCGGCGCATGAAAAACGCCGCCCGAGGGCGGCGTTTTTCATGGCGACGGATCAGCCCTGCGCGGGCAGCGCCAGTTGTTGGCCCATGCTCACGACGGAGCCTGCGCCCAGGGACTCGGCCCACTTCACCTGGTCTGGGCCGAACAGCACGACGGCGGTCGAACCCAACTTGAAGCGGCCCAGTTCCGCGCCTTTTTCCAGGCGGATCGGCGCACGGCTGGCTTCGTCGTAGCGGACGGTCTTGAGCTCACGCTTGGGCGGGGTCACCAGGCCGGCCCAGACGGTTTCGATCGAGGCGACGATCATCGCGCCGACCAGCACCACCGCCATCGGCCCACGCTCGGTGTCGAACAGGCAGACCACGCGCTCGTTGCGCGCGAACAGCTCGGGAACGTTTTCGGCCGTGGTCTGGTTGACCGAGAACAGCTGGCCAGGTACGTAGATCATCTCGCGCAGGGTACCGGCCAGCGGCATGTGCACGCGGTGATAGTCCTTGGGCGAGAGGTAGATGGTGGCGAATTCGCCGCCCATGAACAGCGCGGCGTTGGCCGGGTCGCCGCCGAGCAGTTCGAGCGCGCTGAAGCTGTGGCCCTTGGCCTGGAAGAGGCGGCCATGCTCGATCGGGCCGAGCTGGCTGACCGCGCCGTCGGCCGGGCAGAGGATGGCACCGGGGGTTTCATCGAGCGGCCGCGCGCCAGGCTTGAGGGCGCGGGTGAAGAATGCGTTGAAATGCTCGTAGGCCGTCAGGTCTTCGACCAGGGCCTGGGACATGTCGACCTGATAGCGTTTGGCGAACCAGGCGGTGAAGGCATTCTTGAACCAGCGCACGCGGCACTCGGCAATGCAGCCGGCCAGCCGCGACAGCAGGTGGTGCGGTAGCAGGTACTGGCTGATGATGAACAGGCGGGATTTCATGGGTAGTTTCCTTAAACCTCTACAGGCGTGTCCGGGTGGTTGCCCCATTCGCCCCAGGAGCCGGCGTAAGCCTTGACCCGTGGGTAGCCGAGCGCCTTGGCCACCAGGTAGGTGAAGCCGGAACGGTGGTGGGTCTGGCAGTGGGTGACCACTTCCTTGTCTTTGGTGATGCCCAGTTGCGCGAGGATCTCGGGCATGTCCTGGCGGATGCGCAGATTGTCGTTGAGGTCCATGCCGGCGGTCCATTCGAAGTTGACCGCGCCTGGGATGTGCCCACCCTTGGCCGCCAGCACTTTGTCGCCGCGGTACTCGCCCGGGCTGCGTGCATCCCAGATGGCAAGATCGGCGGCGCCCAGGCGGCTTTGCAGGTACTCGCGGGTGGCGATGGGCTCGTCGTGCAGTTGCAGGCTGACCGGCCCGCCAGCGTTCGGCGGTACCTCGGTGGACAGCGGGTTGGCCGGCCACGCCTGGATACCGCCATTGAGGTAGTGATAGTGCCGATGGCCGATGACATCGAGCAGCCAGATGAAGCGCCCGGCCCAGCCGCCGCCCTCATCGTCGTAGACCACATAGACCGCGTCGCTGCGGTGGCCCAGTTCGCCGAACAGCTTCTCCAGATCGGCGTGGCTAGGCAGCAGGCCGGGGGCAGGTGGCTGGCCCAACTGGGTACGCTTGGGGTCGACGAACCGCGCGCCGGGCACGTGGCCGCTGCCATAGCGATTGGCGCTGGTCAGGTCGACCAGGATCAGCTGTGGCGAAGCCAGGCGAGGCAGCAGGTCGGCTGGCTCGATCACCAGGGGCAAACCAGAAAAGTCAGTCATCCACAGTCTCCAGGGTGGAACAGAGGGGCGATTGTAGCGCATGGGTCAGGCGTTGCGATTGCCGAAAGTGGCCAGGGCGCGTTCGATGCATTGCACGGTCTTGCCGAATGCCTGCAGGCCGATGTCGGCCAGCGGCCTGCCGTCCTGGTCGGCGATCACCAGCATCCGTACCTGGCCATTGACGGCCAGCGAGCGCAACAGCAGGTGCGGGCCGCTGAACAGCGCGCGCACCGGGGCGGGCATGAGGGCAGAAATCTGGGCGTGGTTTTCGGGGGTCAGGCGCAACTGTGCGGGCTGGCTCATCAGGCGCTGCAAGAGCTTGCTTTGCTCGATCGGCAGGTTCAGGCGCGCCGCTTCCCGAGGCAGGCCGGCGGTCTGCTGCACGCGCAGGCTGTTGTTGCCCCTGTCGAGCATCAGCAGCATCAGCCGCTGCATGCCGCAGGCCAGCAGGGCTGCCCGTGCATGGGTGCTGAGATGGATGGCATTGGTGAAGGCGCTCGGCTGGGCCAGCAGCTCGGCGCACAGCTTGCGCCAGGCGCTCAGGTCCTGCGCCGAGGGCGGTGGCGGGGCAAGCATGTCCGGGTGCGGACGACGCTGTTGCCAAGGCCAGATCAGCGCCTCGGCAGGATGATACACCGCCATGCAGGCATGTTTCCGGGCGCTGGCCGCGGCCTGCTGGTGCACCTGTTGCTGCACATCGTCCAGTGTGGTCTGCAAGTAGAGGCTGGTCAGCAGCTGCCAGCGCAGCAGGTGCGGGTTGTCCCAGCCGACTTGCGCGGCCAGGGCCAGGTTGTTGGCCAGTAGCACGGTATTGGCCGGCTGGTTGAACCAGCGTCGCAAGCCTGGCTCGTCGTCCAGACGGTTCCGCTGCTGCAGACTGTCCTGTTCGCGGGCGATGTTGAGGACCTTGACCAGTTGCTCACGCTCTTCGAGCAGCAGGCGATAGCCCTGGGTGACCC
>JAEWGL010000146.1 GCA_023388335.1 Pseudomonadota bacterium
CCGTTGCAATGGAACATCGGCAGCGTCCACAGGTACACGCTGCGCGGGCCGAGCTGGAAGATCAGCGCCCCGGCGCAGGCATTGAGGTAGGCGCCACGGTGATGCAGGACCACCCCCTTGGGGTCGCCGGTGGTCCCGGAGGTGTAGTTGATGGCGATCGACTGCCACTCGTTTTTCGGCATCGACAGCGGCCGCCTGGGATCGCCCTGACCGAGGAAGGCCTCATAGTCCAGTTCGCCGATCAATTCGCCGTCACAGGCCTGTGCGTCGTCGATATCGATCACCAGTGGACGTGTTTCCAGCGCAGCGAGCGCCTGGCGCGCCGTCGCGCTGAACTCACGGTCGCAGATCAGCACCTTCGCTGCCGAATGGCGCAGAATGAACGCAATGGTCTTGGCTTCCAGGCGAATATTGATGCTGACCAGCACCGCCTCGGCGCCAGGTACGCCGTAATGCGCCTCGAGCAGTTCCGGCACGTTCGGCGCGAGCACCGCGACCCGGTCACCAGGCTGTACGCCAACACGCTCCAGGGCACTGGCCAGGCACCGGGCGCGCTGATGCAACTGCCGATAGCTGTAGCGTCGCGCCCCATGGACCACCGCATCGCGCTCCGGGTAGATGTGCGCGGCGCGCTTGAGGAACGAAAGCGGCGACAATGGCACGTAGTTGGCCTCATTAGGCGCAAGCTCTGCCTCAAACGTCGAAAGCATCATGATTGCCGCCCCGCTGCCTGATTAAAGGGGGCGAAGCGGACGGCGGGCCTGGCACTGTGACGTGAACACATACATTCCTCCTGACCGTTTTTCGGTCTGTTGTCTTTCTTCGCGCAGCACTGCTGGTACGGGTCGGCATGCGCCCGGTAAACAGCTCATAGGCCGCTGCACAGGTGCCCGCCATCGACCACGATTTGCGCCCCGCTCATGGCCTTCCCGGCATCGGAGGCCAGCAGCAACAGGGCGCCATCGAGGTCGGCCGGCTGGCTGAAACGACGGCTGGGTATGCGCGCGCGAAGCTTTTCCCCCGCCTCACTGTGCAAGAACGCTTCATTGAGCTCGGTCATCACATAGCCTGGAGCCAGGGCATTGACGCGAATGCCATGGCGCGCCAGCTCCAGCGCCATGGCGCGGGTCAGTTGGGCCAGCCCGGCCTTCGCCGCCAGGTAAGGGCTGACCGCGCCCGCAACGCGGCTGGCAAGGATCGAGGTAACGTTGATCAGGCTGCCGCCGCGCCCCTCGGCGACCATCCGTCGGGCGGTTTCCTGCGCGACGATCCACGCCCCCTTCAGATTGGTGTCCAAGATGCGATCCCAGTCTGCATCGTCGTAGGCCAGCACGTTGCGGCTGTCGCTGACGCCGGCGTTGTTGACCAGAATGTCCAACGGACCGATTGCGTCGAGGCAGCGGCAGACCTCTTCGCGACGAGTCACATCGAGCGCGAAAGCCCTGGCACAGCCGCCAGCGGCTTCGATTTCATCGACCAGGCCGCGCAAGGGCTCGACGCGCCGCGCCGCCACCGCCACCTGGGCGCCTGCCGCCGCCAGCGTCAGGGCGAAATGCCGGCCGAGTCCGCTGGAAGCTCCGGTAACCAGGGCATGGCGGCCGCCGAGGTCGAACAACGTAGCAATCGACGGCTGCATCAGTACGCTCCCACGCGGCGATCGAGGATCTTTTTCGCCAGGCTCATGCGGTGTACCTCGCTCGGGCCGTCGTAGATACGAAACGGACGAAGATCACGGAAGATCCGCTCGACCACGGTTTCCCCTGTCACTCCACGGCCGCCGAGCACCTGCACGCAGCGGTCGACCACCCGCCACAGCGCTTCGGCACTGATCACCTTGGCCATGCTCGAGTCGACGTTGGCCCGCTGGCCCTGATCGAGCGTCCAGGCACAATGCCAGACGGCCAGACGCACGACATGCAGGTCCATCAGATTGTCCGCCAGCATGAAGCCGACCCCCTGGTGCTCACCCAGCGGCTTGCCAAAGGAGTCACGGGTGCGCGCGTAGTCGCAGGCGATGTCATGCGCGCGCCGGGCGGCACCGAGCCAGCGCATGCAATGGGTCAGGCGAGCCGGCGCCAGCCGCACCTGGGCATAGCGGAAGCCCTTGCCGATCTCGCCTAGCACATCGCTGGCGGGAATCCGCAGGTTGTCGAAGCGCAACTGCCCGTGGCCGCCGGTGAAGCAGCTGTCCAGGGAGTCCAGCTGACGCTCGTGTACGATGCCATCGCGATTCATGTCGGAAAGGAACATGGTGGCGCTGCCGTCCTCCATCCGCGCCATGATGATCGCGAAGCCCGCCCCGTCGGCCCCGGTGATCAGCCATTTGCGTCCGTTGATGAGGTAATCGCCGCCATCGCGGGTCGCCGTGGTGCGCAGCATCGAGGGATCGGAGCCTGAGCCTGGTGCCGGTTCGGTCATGGCGAAGCAGGAACGTGTGTGGCCTTGCACCAACGGGCGCAGCCAGCGGTCCTTCTGCGCCTCGGTCGCGACCACGTCCATCAGGTGGATATTGCCTTCGTCAGGCGCATGGATATTCAGCGCCACAGGGCCCAGCGGGGAATAACCCGCCTCCTCGAAGACAATCGCCTTGGCCACATGGCTGAGCCCCTGGCCGCCCATCTCGCGGCTGGCATGAGGTGTCAACAGGCCCGCCGCACGAGCGCGCGCCAGCAATTCCTGGCGCAAGGACTCGCTGGGCCCATGGGCGCTCTGGCGCGCGTCGTTCTCCAGGGGGATCACCTGCTCAGCGATGAAGACACGGGTCTTTTCCTGCAGGGCGAGCATTTCGTCGGGGATGGTGAAGTTCATGGCTATCCTTTTGTTCTCGGTTCTGTGCGAGTCGGCCAGGTGTCGCAGGTGGACGACGCGCTCATGGCAGTGCCTTCGGGTTACTGATTGCCAGGTGCGCCAGGGTGGTCTGGCGTAGCACCTCAAGCAGACGGCTTCGTCGTGGCGGGGCGTCGTAGCGTCCTTCACGAATGGCCATGGCGAGCTCGCGGCGAACCGTTGCCAGTGACGCCTGAGGGTCATCAAGCAGCTCGCACAGGCGCTTCCCCTCCTCCACACTGCCCTGGGTACCGGCCTCGCATTCCCTGGCAGCAATGGCCATGGCGTTGGCAACCATCAGCGTCTGGTAACGCAGTTCATCGGGCAGCGCCGGCAGTAGATCGTGCAGCAGGGTCTGCCGGGCGATAACCAGCAATTCGCGGGCATCGGGACGGGTCATTGGGCGGCTCCGGTGGTCAGGCGCAGGATGTCGTGTTCCAGCTCTGGTAACAGGCGCGCGGTAAGCGCTAGCTCAAGCGAAGGTTCTTCACCGGACAGGTGGCGTTGCGCTTGCTGCAGGGCGATCACCGCCCAACGCAGGGTGGCCATCACCTGCCAGTAATCCAGTTGCTCGCGGTCGATGTGCAAGGCTGAAACCTCGCGGTACCCGCGCAGGAAGTCATCGAGTTGGCCGATACCCCCCGCTTCCAGATCCGGCCGGGCAAAGCGCCAGCAGCGTGCGGTGAACCAGCCAATGTCCTCGCGGGCATCGCCCCAGCCGGTGAATTCCCAGTCCAGTACCGCCTGCAATCCGCCATCGCCGGCCAGGTAGTTACCGGTGCGGTAGTCGCGGTGCAGCAAACAGATGACGCTGTCGCTGGGCGCATTGAGTTCGCACCAGCGCAGGCCCCACTCCAATACGGGATGGGCGCTCTGCAGGCTGTCGAGAAACGCGCGGTACGTGGCAATGGCCGCCAGCGCTGGCGCCGCGCTTGGCGTGGGGAGAAAGTCCAGTTCGGCGCACGGGGGCTGCAGGCGATGCAGCCGCGCCAGGTTGGCGCCTAGTTCAGCCGCCAGTTGCGGATTGCCGCCGCTTGCGCAGGTGCTGCTAAGCCGATGGCCCGCAGCGATACCCGGGACCCTTTCCATCAGGAAGAAGGCGCGGCCAATGACGCCGGTGTCGCGGCATAGCCACAGAGGTCGGGGCACTTTCACCCCGGCACGGTGGCCGACGTTCAGCACGGCGAACTCTTCAGCGCGACCGAGACTGGCCGATAGCGCCGAGGCAGCGTCGCTGCGCAATACCCAGCGTTGCACACCAGCCCAGGGGCCACCGTCGATCTGCAATTGGAGTAGCCAGTTTTCCTGGATCGCTCCGCCAGAGAGCCGTTTGCGCTGCAGGAGGGTTACTTGGCGCGCCTGGGTTTGCTCACGAATGAAGGTCAGAAGGTTTTCGTGGTTCGCCAGCGGGCCCTGCTGGCCAGCGGCGGTTGGAGAAACGGCGTTGAGACTGCTCATGGTCAATGCGCCCTGCCCTTGGATTTTTTATCGGGAGTTGCGTATGGCTCCTGAGCTTTAGCAACTGTCAGGCCAAAAGGCCCACCGAGTCATCCTTGCCTTGGGCAAAGCCGCGCAGATGCTGGGCGCAAAGCTAATAAGACAGGTTGCGCAACGCCTATTGGCGGCATCGGGCATTTCACTTTTAATACAGATCTGTTCAACTCTGAAATGTAAAATTCAATCGTGACACAGGAACCGTGCCATGCACTCGCCCCGCGCCCATGTGGTCGTGCTCATCAG
>JAEWGL010000169.1 GCA_023388335.1 Pseudomonadota bacterium
GCGCGACAGCGCAGCCCAGCGGGCTGAGTGGGCTCCTACAGAGTGCGGGCATCGTTTATATAGAGTGCGGGCGTCGTTTATACGAAAACTCAGAACAACCAGCGATACAACAGCACCGCCACCACCACCGCCAACACCGGCCGCAATATGCGGTAGGCCTTGGGGTTGGCGCGTTTGAATGTTTTCACTCGGCTGCTGATGACGTTGCTGAAGCGCTTGCTCCAGGCGTAGGCCTGGTTGATTCCGCCAACGCGTTCGTCGTCGGTGTTCTGCGGCGCAGTGGCGCGGCCAAGGAAAGCGCTGACCTGGCGGTTGATGCGGGTCATCAGGGGGCTGGTGAGCGGCCGCTCGATATCGCAGAAGAGAATCACGCGGGTCACCTCGGTCTCGTTCTTCACCCAGTGCACATAGGTCTCGTCGAACATCACGTCCTCGCCGTCACGCCACGCATACACCTGACCGTCGACGTAGATGCGGCAATCGTCGGAGTTGGGGGTGGACAGGCCCAGGTGATAGCGCAAGGACCCGGCGAACGGATCGCGGTGCGGGTTCAGGTGGCTGCCGCCGGGCAGCAATGCGAACATGGCACCCTTGACGTTGGGGATGCGGCTGACCAGCTCGACGGTCTTCGGGCACAGGGCCTCGGCCGAGGGCAACGGCTTGTCGTACCACTTGAGGTAGAAGCGCTTCCAGCCTTTCTTGAAGAACGAGCCGAAACCGGCGTCGTTGTCCTTCTCGGCGGCGCGGATGTAACCCTCGTCGAACAGGCGCATGGCCTCCTCGCGGATCACTTCCCAGTTGTCCTTGAGCACGTCGAGCTCGGGGAAGCGGCTGCGGTCCAGGTAAGGTTTGGACGGCACGCCGGAAAACAGGTACATCAGCGCATTGTACGGGGCGAACAGCGCCGAATGGTTGACGAACTGGCGCAGCACCGGCAAACGCGCCTTGCCGCGCAAATGCACGTACAGGACACTGCCGAAGAACAACAGCAGGACTCCCGCCTTGGCGACAAAGGAAAAGCTCATGCAACACTCCTTGAAAAGGGATCAGGTCATCACTGCCTGCCCGCCTACAGAATCAGCCAGACATGATAAACCCATCCAGCCCCGGTAAAAACAGCCGGGGCTGGACAGCAGTGTTGAAGATCGTGCAATAAAAGCCGGCTCTAGGCATTGCGCCGGATCAGCAGCTGCGCTTACTGCTGGATTTCCTGCTCGGTGAACAGGTCGCTGAAGAGCATGCTCGACAGGTAGCGCTCACCCGAATCGGGCAGGATGACCACGATGGTCTTGCCTTGCATCTCGGGCTTTTCGGCCAGGCGCACCGCCGCTGCCATCGCCGCGCCACAGGAGATGCCGCAGAGGATGCCCTCCTCCTGCATCAGGCGCAGGGCCATGGCCTTGGACTCCTCGTCGGTGACCGTCTCGACCTGATCGACCAGCGACAGGTCCAGGTTGTTGGGCACAAAACCGGCGCCGATGCCCTGGATCTTGTGCGGGGTAGGCGTCAGCTCCTGGCCGGCCAGGGTCTGGCTGATCAGCGGCGAGGTCGCGGGCTCGACCGCCACGCTCAGCAGCGGCTTGCCCTGGGTACGCTTGATGTAGCGGGACACACCGGTAAGGGTGCCGCCGGTGCCGACGCCGGCCACCAGCACGTCCACCGCGCCGTCGGTGTCGTTCCAGATCTCCGGGCCAGTGGTCTTCTCGTGGATCGCCGGGTTGGCCGGGTTGTCGAACTGGCCAGGCATGAAGTACTGCCCCGGGTCACTGGCGACGATCTCGCCGGCTTTCTCGATGGCGCCCTTCATGCCCTTGGCCGGGTCGGTCAGCACCAGTTCGGCGCCGAGGGCCTTGAGCACCTTGCGCCGCTCCAGGCTCATGGAAGCCGGCATGGTCAACATCAATTTGTAGCCGCGCGCGGCGGCGACGAAGGCCAGGCCGATGCCCGTGTTGCCCGAGGTCGGCTCGACGATGGTCATGCCCGGCTTGAGCTTGCCGGTGCCTTCGGCGTCCCAGATCATGTTCGCGCCGATCCGGCATTTTACCGAGTAGCCTGGGTTGCGCCCTTCGGTCTTGGCCAGGATGGTCACGCCGCGCGGGGCGATGCGGTTGATCTGCACCAGCGGCGTATTGCCGATGGAATGCGCGTTGTCAGCGTAGATGCGGCTCATGGCAGGGGTCCCTGTTAACAGCGTGGGGAAAGCTCAAAGGGTAAGCCTGCCAGCGGAGGTCGTCTACCCCGTCGAACTCCCCGGCGCAAGCAAGGGTCCACCGATCAGTCGCGACCTGGAGAACCGCCCATGAAACGCCGTTACAGCTGGCCCCTGGTAGGGCTGGCAAGCCTGATCCTGCTGCTGGTCGTCCTGCACCTGGCCCTGCCCGGGCTGGTACGTGATTACCTGAACGACAAACTGGCCGACATGGGCGAGTACCGCGGTCAGGTCACCGATGTGGACCTGGCCTGGTGGCGCGGTGCCTACCAGATCAACGGCCTGGAAATCGTCAAGACCTCCGGCAAGGTGCCGGTGCCGTTCCTGCAGGCACCCTTGATCGATATCTCGGTGAGCTGGCACGCCCTGTGGTACGACCATGCGGTGGTGGCCGAGGTCGCGTTCGTCAAGCCGGTGCTGAACTTCGTCGACGGCGGCAGCAAGCAGGCCTCGCAGACCGGTCAGGGCACCGACTGGCGGCAACAGCTGGACAAGCTCCTGCCCATTACCCTCAACGAGGTGCGCATCGACGATGGCACCCTGACCTTCCGCAACTTCAATTCCAAGCCACCGGTCGACCTCAAGGCCACCGAGCTGCAGGCCAGTATCCGCAACCTCACCAACGTGAAGGACTTGGAGGGCCGCCGCGACGCCAGCTTCGAAGGCACCGCACGCCTGCTCGGCGATGCTCGGGTGGAGACCCGCGCCACCTTCGATCCGTTCAGCGAATTCGAGGACTTCGATTTTCGCCTGCGCGCCAGCGGCATCCAGTTGCGTCGGCTCAACGACTTCGCCAGTGCCTATGGCAAGTTCGACTTCAATGCCGGGCATGGCGATGTGGTCATCGAGGCCCAGGCCAAGGACGCCCAACTGTCCGGCTACATCAAGCCGCTGCTGCGCGATGTCGATGTGTTCAACTGGCAGCAGGACGTCAAGGACGAGGAAAAGGGCTTTTTCCGCTCGATCTGGGAAGCGGTGGTCGGCGGCACGGAAACAGTGCTCAAGAACCAGCGCAAGAACCAATTCGCTACCCGCGTCGAGCTCAGCGGTAGCGTGCACAAGAGCGACATCAGCGCATTCGAGGCCTTCCTGCAGATCCTGCGCAATGGCTTCGTCCAGGCCTTCAGCGCGCGTTATGAAGAATCGCCCCCCGATCATGACTGAGGTCGGGCACGACGCACCATTCAGAGACTGAATACCCGGTCTACGTTTCCAGCCGCCAAGCCCCGCGTTATAGTCGGGGACAAAATTAACACGTGTTGCCTGGACCGGCCCTTCGCGGGCAAGAACAGGACAGGTTCATGAAGTTCGAAGGCACCCGCGACTACGTCGCCACAGATGACCTGAAGCTGGCAGTCAATGCGGCGATTACCCTCGAACGTCCCTTGCTGGTCAAGGGTGAGCCCGGTACCGGCAAGACCATGCTCGCCGAACAACTGGCCGAATCCTTCGGCGCCCGCTTGATCACCTGGCACATCAAGTCCACCACCAAGGCCCATCAGGGCCTCTACGAGTACGATGCGGTCAGTCGTCTGCGCGACTCGCAGCTGGGCGTGGACAAGGTCCACGATGTGCGCAACTACCTGAAGAAAGGCAAGCTGTGGGAAGCCTTCGAGTCCGAGGAGCGGGTGATCCTGCTGATCGACGAGATCGACAAGGCCGACATCGAGTTCCCCAACGACCTGTTGCAGGAACTCGACAAGATGGAGTTCTACGTCTACGAGATCGACGAGACCATCAAGGCCAAGCAACGCCCGATCATCATCATCACCTCCAACAACGAAAAAGAGCTGCCCGACGCCTTCCTGCGCCGCTGTTTCTTCCACTACATCGCCTTCCCCGACCGCCAGACCCTGCAGCGGATCGTCGATGTGCACTATCCCGACATCAAGCAATCGCTGGTCAGCGAGGCGCTGGATGTGTTCTTCGACGTGCGCAAGGTCCCGGGCTTGAAGAAAAAGCCCTCCACCTCCGAACTGGTCGATTGGCTCAAGCTGCTGATGGCTGACAACATCGGCGAAGCGGTGCTGCGCGAGCGCGACCCGACCAAGGCCATTCCGCCGCTGGCCGGCGCCCTGGTGAAGAACGAGCAAGACGTGCAACTGCTCGAGCGCCTGGCGTTCATGAGCCGGCGCGGCAACCGCTGACGGGAGCCTGGCCATGCTCCTGAACCTGTTCAAAGAAATGCGCGCCGCCAAGGTACCGGTGTCGGTGCGCGAGCTGCTCGACCTGCTCAACGCCCTGCAGCAGCGGGTCATCTTTGCCGACATGGACGAGTTCTATTACCTGGCGCGGGCCATCCTGGTGAAGGACGAACGCCACTTCGACAAATTCGACCGGGCCTTCTCCGCCTACTTCAAAGGCCTGGAAAACCTTGACCGGCACCTTGAGGCGTTGATCCCCGAAGACTGGCTGCGCAAGGAATTCGAGCGCTCGCTGAGCGACGAGGAGCGTGCGCAGATCCAGTCCCTCGGCGGCCTGGACAAGCTGATCGAGGCATTCAAGCAGCGCCTGGAAGAGCAGAAGGAGCGCCACGCCGGCGGCAGCAAGTGGATCGGCACCGGCGGCACCAGCCCCTTCGGTTCCGGCGGCTTCAACCCCGAGGGCATTCGTGTCGGCGAGGCCGGCAAGCGCCAGGGCAAGGCCGTGAAAGTGTGGGATCAGCGCGAGTACAAGAACCTCGACGACCAGGTCGAGCTGGGCACGCGCAACATCAAGCTGGCCCTGCGCCGCCTGCGCCAGTTTGCCCGCCAGGGCGCGGCCGAGGAGCTGGACATCGACGGCACCATCGACCATACCGCCCGCGATGCCGGCCTGCTCAACATCCAGATGCGCCCCGAGCGGCGCAACACGGTCAAGTTGCTGTTGCTGTTCGACATCGGCGGCTCCATGGATGCCCACGTCAAGGTCTGTGAAGAGCTGTTCTCGGCCTGCAAGACCGAGTTCAAGCACCTGGAGTACTACTATTTCCACAACTTCGTCTACGAGTCGGTGTGGAAGAACAACCTGCGCCGCAGCGCGGAGCGTTTCTCCACCTTCGACTTGCTGCACAAGTACGGCGACGACTACAAGGTGGTGTTCGTCGGCGACGCCGCCATGGCGCCCTACGAGATCACCCAGCCCGGCGGCAGCGTCGAGCACTGGAACGAAGAAGCCGGGTATGTGTGGATGCAGCGCATCATGGAGAAATTCAGGAAGGTCATCTGGATCAATCCCTACCCCAAGGAGACCTGGGGCTATACCGCCTCAACCCATATCGTGCGCGAGCTGGTCGCAGAGCACATGTATCCGCTGACCTTGCAGGGGTTGGAGGATGGGATGAAGTACCTGTCCAAATAACGGGTCGGGCTTGGCTCATCGCAGGTGTGGCCAGGTTGCACAGCCCTGGACTGCGCAACATTCATGGCCGCTGCTGTACCTGCGGGAGTCCACTCAGCCCGCTGGGCTGCGCTGTCGCACAGAGAACAAGGCCTGCAAGCGCGGCGGCACCACCCTGTGGGAGCTGGCTTGTCCTGCGATCGGCCGCGCAGCGGTCGTAAAACCTGCGAGCGCGTTCTGACTGGCACACCGCAAATACCGGGTTACGACCGCTGCGCGGCCGATCGCGCGGTCCGGCGTCCCGGCACAAGGCCGCTCCTACAAGGTCAACTAAATCAATGAGTTAGCGTTTTTTCTATGGAGCAGGATTGCCCGCAAGGCAAAGCCCCGCCACACACAGATGTTGTCAGAGCGGGCCTCTTCGCGGGCAAGTCGGGCACCAGCGGCTGGGAAAAATTTATCTAAAATCAAGAAGATAAATTTTGTTCTATCAGAGCAGCCAAGCCCGCTATAAAAGACAGCCATTGCCTCACGGTAGCGATCAGCCCCAACGCCGCACGTAATCCCGCTGCTCCTGCCACGCCAGCGCCTGCACCACCGCTCTGAACCGCACCACCGCACCCGGCAGGCATTGCGCCAGCTGGGCCAGGGCCAGTGGCGTCAGCGCCCCAAGCCGTGGGTAGCCGCCAATGGTCTGGCGGTCATTGAGCAAGATGATCGGTTGCCCATCCGGCGGTACCTGCACGGCGCCCAGCGGGATGCCCTCGGAAATCATCGGCGCGCCCTGATAGACCAACTGCGGTCCCAGCAGGCGGATCCCCATGCGGTCGGCGCGGCTGTCCAGGGTCCAGTCGCGGTTGAAGGCGTCGAACAGGCTAGCGCCGCTGAATGCGCCAATTTGCGCCCCCATCACCACGTCCAGCTGCGGCCTTTGCGTCATGACCGGCCGCAAGGCCTGGGGCACTTCGCGCGGCGCTGGCGCCTTGCCGTCATAGACCAGTGATTGCCCTTTGGCCAAGGGGGCGCCCTGCCCGTCCAGGCCACCTAGCTCTTCGCGCGTCACCGTGGCACAACTGCCCAGTACTGCCTCGGCCAGGAAGCCTCCGGGCGCCGCCAGGTAGGCGCGCGCCCCCTGCAACGGCTGCTTGAGCCGCAGGCACTGACCCTGGCGCAGGGTGAAGCTGCGCCAAGGCTTGAGCGGCTGATCATCCACCTGCGCGTCCAGATCGGCGCCAGCCAGGGCCAGGCAGCAATCGGCCTCGGCCACCAAGGTGAAGCCGCCCAGCGTCACCTCCACCACCGGCGCGTCCAGGGCATTGCCCAGCAGCCAGTTGGCCCAGCGCATGGCCACCCAGTCCAACGCCCCGCCCTGGGTGACGCCCAGGTGACGCACGCCGAAACGACCGGCATCCTGCAACAGGCACAGCGCGTTGCTGGCCTCGATCCTCAACTGGCTCATGCCTGTGCCTCCAGCGGTCTGTCATCGCCGCCCAAGGCGATGAATTCGGCGCGATCCACGGCGACAAAGCGCACCCGGTCACCCGGTTGCAACAGGCTGTAGCCTTCGCGCTCATGGTCGAACAGGCGGGTCGGCGTGCGGCCGATCACGTTCCAGCCTCCCGGCGAGACGCCGGGGTAAGCGGCGGTCTGGCGTTCGGCGATGCCGACGCTGCCGGCTGCTACTCGTTTGCGGGGGGTGGCCAGGCGCGGCGTGGCCAGACGTTCGTCGACCAACCCCATGAAGGCAAAGCCCGGCGCAAAGCCCAGGGCGAAAACCGGGTACTCGCGCTCACTGTGCAAGCGGATCACCTCGGCGTGGGACAACCCGGCACGCTCGGCCAGCACTGCGAGTTCCGGGCCGACGCGAAGGTCATACCAGACCGGGATCTCATGCCGACGGCCCGCATTGCCCGGGGCCGGCTGCAGGCCTTCAAGGGCCTGGGCGATCAGCAGCCGCGCCTGATCGGGCGCGCAGTCGAATTGCAGCATCAACGTGGTATAGGACGGCACCAGGTCGATCAACCGCTGACCGAAGGCGGCGCGCAAGCGCTGGCTGGCGGCAAGGATCCACGGCATGTTGGCCTCTTCGATCTGCTCGAACAGCCTGATCATGAGGCTGTCGATGGCCACCACCTCGAGCCGCACCTTCATGCCGGCTCCAAGGCGTCCAGCGCCTGGCGTATCTGCCGCACGGCGGCCACCGAACTGTCATTGTCGCCATGCACGCACAGGGTACTGGCCCGCAGTTGCAGGGCGCTGCCGTCATCGGCCACCAGCGCTTGGCCTCGGGCCAGGCGCAAGGCCTGCTCGATGACCAGGGCTGGATCGTGATGCACGGCACCCGGCAGGCGCCGCGACACCAGGTGCCCGCTGCCGGTATAGGCGCGATCGGCGAAGGCTTCGAACCACAGGGTCACGCCCAACTCGTCACCCAGTGCCTGGGCCGCGCGGTTGTCGGCGGTGGCCATGAGCATCAGCGGCATGTGCCGGTCGTAGGCGGCAATGGCCTGCAGCACGGCGCGCAGCTTGAGCGGGTCAGCCATCATGTCGTTGTACAGCGCCCCATGTGGTTTGACGTAGCCGACCCGCCCGCCCTGGACCTTGCAGATGCCATCCAGCGCGCCGATCTGATAGTGCAGCAGGTCGCGGATCTCCTCGTTGCTGCAAGCCATGGAGCGGCGGCCGAAGCCGACCAGGTCCGGATAGGCCGGGTGCGCGCCGATGGTCACCTGGTGTTCCAGGGCCAGGGCCACGGTGCGGCGCATGATGCCTGGATCACCGGCATGATAGCCGCAGGCAATGTTGGCGCAGTCGATGAAGGGCATGACCTCGGCATCCAGGCCCATGCGCCAGCTACCGAAACTTTCACCCATGTCGCAATTGAGCAGCAGGCGCTTCACCTGGCGAACTCCCGTATCGATGGTCATAGGGCTACCTTATCGCGCTTGCAGGACTTTGCCGCGGGTTTCCGGCAGGCTCAGGGCAGCGATGATCACCACACCGTAGGAGACCGCCGCGAAGCCGCCGATGCCAAGGCCCAGCGGCACCTTCTGGCTGAGCAGGCCAATCAGCAGCGGGAAGAAGGCCGCGATGGCGCGACCGACGTTGTAGCAGAAGCCCTGCCCCGATCCGCGGATGCGGGTGGGGAACAGTTCGGTGAGGAAAGCGCCCATGCCACTGAAGATCCCCGAGGCGAAGAAGCCTAGCGGAAAGCCAAGCCAGAGCATGACGCCGTCGCTGACCGGCAACTGGGTGTAAAGCAGCACGATGATGAACGAGCCTACGGCGAACAGGATGAAGTTCTTCTTGCGCCCGAGGATATCGGTCAGGTACGCGCTGATCACGTAGCCGACGTAGGAGCCCAGGATGACCATGGCCAGGTAGCCGCCTGTGCCGAGCACGCTGAGGCCGCGCTCGTTCTTGAGGAAGGTCGGCAGCCAGGAGGTGATGGCGTAGTAGCCGCCCAGGGCGCCAGTGGTCAGCAACGAGGCCCGCAGGGTGGTCAAGAGCATGCCGGGGGCGAAGATCTCGTAGAAATGCGACGGCGCCTCGGTCTTTTCGGCAGCCTTGGCCTGGCGGTAGACTTCTGGGTCCTTGACCAGGCGACGGACGAAGATCACGAACACCGCAGGCACGATGCCCAGCAGGAACAGCGCGCGCCAGGCCTGCTCCGGTGGCAGCACGGAGAACAGCAACGCATAGAGGATCGCCGTCAGGCCCCAGCCGATGGCCCAACCGGACTGCACCATGCCCACCGCCTTGCCGCGGTCCTGGGCGCGGATCACCTCGCCGATCAGCACCGCGCCAGCGGTCCATTCACCGCCAAAGCCGAAGCCCATCAAGGTGCGGGCAATCAGCAACTGCTCGTAGTTTTGCGCGAAGCCGCAAAGGAAGGTGAAGAAGGCGAACCACAGCACCGTCAGTTGCAGGGTACGCACGCGGCCGATGCGGTCGGAGAGGATACCGGCGATCCAACCGCCCAGGGCCGAGGCGATCAGCGTGCTGGTGTGGATCAGGCCGGCCTCGGCGGTGCTGATGCCCCACAGGGCGATCAGGGTGGGGATGACGAAGCTGAGCATCTGCGTGTCCATGCCATCCAGGCCATAGCCGATCTTGCAGCTCCAGAAGGTGCGTCGCTGCTGCTTGTCGATGTTGCGGTACCAGGCGAAGGGCCCGGCCGCCGACCGGGATTGGACCTGTTGCTGCACGCCCGATGGGTTCATGGTTGCCTCAGCTTGTTGGTATTGTTTTATGGGCGACGTGGTCGTCGCGGCCTGGGCATCATTGTTCAAAGGCGCGCAACCTGCGTCCAACGAGAAAAACCGCCGGTCTGGGATAAGAAAACCTGATCGCCCTGCGAGAACGCCATGAACCTCAGATTCCTCGAAACCTTCGTCTGGGTGGCCCGGCTCAAGAGCTTTCGCCTGACCGCCGAAAAGTTGCTCACGACCCAGGCCTCGGTTTCCAGCCGCATCGCCGCGCTGGAGGCAGACCTGGGGGTCAGGCTGCTGCTGCGCGACTCGCGCGGCGTCAGCCTGACCCCCGAGGGCAGCAAGGTGCTGGAGTACGCCCAGCAGATGCTCGATACCGCCAAGGCGCTCAAGCAGTCGCTGGACAGCGATCGGACCAAGACCGGGCGAATCCGCCTCGGGGTGATGGACACGGTGATCCACACCTGGATGAGCGCCCTGGTCGCCGAGCTGACCGAGCGCTACCCACAGGTGGAGATCGAACTGGTGGCCGACACCGCGCTGAACCTGCGCGAGCAACTGCACAAGGGCTTTCTCGATGTGATCCTGCAGACCGACCTGCTGCGCCAGGAGTCGATCCGCAGCCTGGACCTGGCGCGCTACCCCATGGGCTGGATCGTCGCCAGCGGGGCCATCCAGCACCGTGACTACAGCGGTCTGGCGGAACTCGCCCGGGAGCGCATCGTCACCTTCTCGAAGAACTCGCGGCCGCACCAAGAGGTGCTCAGCCTGCTACAAGGCGCTGGGGTGAGCGCGCCGCGCCTGAACTGCGTGAACTCGGTGGCCGCCATCACTCGCCTGCTGCGCGATGGCTTTGGCATCGGTGCCCTGCCGCCAGCACTGGTCGATACTGAGCTGGCGCGGGGGGAGCTGGTATTGCTCAGTGGCTTGCAGCCACCCCCTAGCCTGGAACTGGTGGTGGCCTGGCAGACCGGGGTGGCCCTGGTGGACGAGGTGGTGGCGCTGTGTCGGCAAGTGCTGGAGCGGTATGCCGCAGACGCCGGAGCGCAGCGGATCGTACTGGTCTAATCGCTGGGGGAGCTCATGGCGGCGATCGTCGCCCGACAAGCCTACTCAGGTCGCTAGCGCCAGCTCTCGCGTACAGGCTTGCGCCGCCCACCGAGGATCACCCAGCCGAGCAGCAACAGCAGGCTCTCGACCAGCAACGCCAGCAGCAGACCGCAGCTCAGGCCCCAGGCAATCGCCTCCGGGGCCAGGAGGATCTGATAGCTGTAGCCCTTCAATGTCTCTTCGCGCAGCTGCGCATCGGGTGTTACCAGCACATGCCAGGTGCGGCTCAGCCAGGGGCCCTGGAGGATCTTCCATTCCCGCTCGAAGGCCTGGTTGCGCACCAGGATGCTCTCGATGCTGTTGGCGTCGCTGTTGAACACCGGATCGTCACTGCCGCGGTAATGCCGCACCAGGGCCTGCAGGTCACCGTTGAAGAAGCGCTGGGCGGTCTGCTCGAAACCCTTGAGCGCCTCGCGCGACTCCAGCAGATGCGCCTGGACGCGCTGGCTGTAGTCGGTGATCAGACCGGGAATCTGGATGCCGGCCAACAGGCCGAAGGTGAACAACAGCAATCGCAGGTAACTTCTGAACATGGCGACTTCCCTGGCTTCAGCTCTGCCCCTGGGCGATGCACTCGCCATGCCGCCACAGGGCCCATTCCCCTGGCAGGTAACGCCGCCAGGTCTCGTTTTCGGTAAGCGGCTCGGTGGCGATCACCGTGACCACATCATCGGGGGTGGTTTCGGACTGGAAATCGACGATCATATCGACGTCCTTGAGCCGCGCCGGGCCGAACGGCGCCCGGCGGGTAATATGCACAAGCTTGGTCGAACAGAAGCAGAACAGCCAGTCGCCATTGCTGAACAGGCAGTTGAACACGCCTTTGGTGCGGTACTCGGCGCAGGCTTCGACCAGCACCGGCAGCAGCTGCTCGACCTCCACCGGCTCGGGGAAGGCCGAACGCACGCGGTTGAGCAGGTCGCAGAAGGCGGCTTCGCTGTCGGTGTCGCCCACTGGGCGGTAGAAGCTCACCTGGCCCTGGAATTCGCCGAGCTGGCCGTTATGCGCGAAACACCAATTGTGCCCCCACAGCTCGCGGACGAACGGGTGGGTGTTGGACAGACAGACTTTGCCGACATTGGCCTGGCGGATATGGCCGATGACCACTTCGCTCTTGATTGGATAACGCTGCACCAGGTTGGCCACTTCCGACTCGCTGCTCGCCGCCGGGTCCTGGAACACCCGCAGTCCGCGCCCTTCGTAGAAGCCGATGCCCCAGCCGTCACGGTGTGGACCGGTGCGGCCACCGCGCTGCATCAGGCCGGTGAAGCTGAAGACGATATCAGTAGGGACGTTGGCACTCATGCCCAGCAGTTCACACATGGCTTGGCTCCGGGTTACAGCTTGGGCTCGACCCGGCCACGGCCGGTAACATTGGCTGGCGTGGCAGGTGGCGGGTCCCGGTAGCGGTCACGGTGGTCGGCGGCGAAGGGCTCGTCCGCCACCACGTCCTCGGCGGCGTCACGCTGGGCGGCGGCCTCGGCCTGCGCGCGGCGCTCGCGGGCGCGTTTTTCCAGCGGCCAGCGCAGCAGCACGAAGACCAGGTACAGGCCGAAGGCGATCATGCCGTACATGGCCAGGTCCGACGCGGCGCGCCAGGCGTTGTTGCCGACCTTGAACATCAGGTCCAGGGCCGTGATGGCAATGGCCGGCGCGAAACTTTCCTTGACCGGATCGATGATGGTGGGCGTGAACAGCAGCACGGCCATCACCACGCGCAGTGGCTCACGCAGCCAGCGCCACATCCACCGGGTCAGGCGAAAGGTAACCAACAAGCAGCCCAGGGCGGCCAGAGCGTACAAGCCCCAGGCCAGCAGGTAATCATTCTCGGTCATGGTGTTCGTGCAAGCCAGGCGAAGAGAGGCCTATGATAAACACTTTTAGCCGCGCAGGCGCCCCCTTCGCCGTCACACGAAGCGTTCCTGCCGCCCCCTTTCGCGGGCAAAGCCACCTTCGCCTCACGCCAAGAGATCATCCATGCCCACTACCACCGCTCCCTCAGCCCCGATCGCTCGCCAGGACCAGGGGCCCGATCCCTATGCCTGGCTGCAAGCCCGCGACACGCCCGAGGTGCTGACCTACCTGCAGGACGAGAATGCCTACCAGCAGGCGCTGCTGGCCGACCAGGCGCCCCTGCGCGAGCAACTGTTCGAGGAGATCAAGGGCCGCATCCTGGAAACCGACCTGTCGCTGCCCTCGCCGTGGGGCCCATGGCTCTACTACACCCGCACCACCGCAGGCGACGAATACCCGCGCCATTACCGCTGCCCACGCCCGGCCGACGACGCCAACACCGTCGATGAAACCCGCGAGCAGCTGCTGCTCGACCCCAACGCCCTGGCCGACGGCGGCTTCCTCGCCCTTGGCGCCTTCAGCATCAGCCCCGACCACCAACGGCTGGCCTATAGCCTGGATACCACGGGCGACGAGGTCTACAGCCTGTACGTCAAGGAGCTCGCCACGGACACCGTCAGCCTGCTGCCGTTCGAGGGCTGCGATGGCAGCATGACCTGGGCCAACGACAACCAGACGCTGTTCTTCGCCGAGCTGGACGACACCCACCGCCCCTGGCGCCTGCTGCGCCACCGCCTGGGCCAGGACGGCGCCGAGCAGGTGTTCGAGGAAACCGACGGGCGTTTCTTCCTGCATTGCTACCGCACCAGCTCCGAGCGCCAGCTGGTGCTGCTGCTCAACAGCAAGACCACCAGCGAGGCCTGGGTGCTCGACGCCCAGACCCCGCAAGCGGCGTTCACCTGCCTGGCGCCGCGCGTCGAAGGCCATGAATACTTTGCCGACCATGGCCAGCTCGACGGCCAGTGGCGCTGGTTTATCCGCAGCAACCAGGACGGCATCAACTTCGCCCTGTTCCATGCCCCCGTCGAACCGGCGCCGACCCGCGAGCACTGGCAGGTGCTGGTGCCACACCGCGACACGGTCATGCTCGAAGGCCTGAGCCTGAATGCCGGGGCCCTGAGCCTTAGCCTGCGCGAAGGCGGCCTGCCGATCATCGAAGTGCACCCCCAGGGTGTGCCCGCCTACCGCGTCGAGCTGCCCGATGCCGCCTACAGCCTGTACGTGCAAGACAGCCTGGAGTTCGCCAGCACGCGCATCCGCCTGCGCTACGAAGCGCTCAACCGGCCCGCTCAGGTACGTCAGCTGGAGCTGCCCACAGGCGCGCAGCAAGTGCTCAAGCAGACGCCGGTGCTGGGTGTCTTCGATGCCGATGATTACGTCAGCCAGCGCCTCTGGGCCACTGCCCAGGACGGTACCCAGGTGCCGATCAGCCTGGTTCGCCGACGCGATGACCTGGACCGGCCGGTGCCCTTGTACCTGTACGGCTACGGCGCCTATGGCGAAAGCCTCGACCCTTGGTTCTCCCATGCCCGCTTGAGCCTGCTCGAGCGCGGCGTGGGCTTTGCCATCGCCCACGTACGCGGGGGCGGCGAACTGGGCGAGGCCTGGTACCGCGCAGGCAAGCAGGCACACAAGCAGAACAGCTTCAACGACTTCATCGCCTGCGCCGAGCACCTGATTGCCGAGGGCGTGACCAGCGCCGAGCGCCTGGCGATCAGTGGTGGCAGTGCCGGCGGCCTGCTGATCGGCGCGGTGCTCAACCTGCGTCCTGAGCTGTTCCGCGCGGCGATCGCCGAAGTGCCCTTCGTCGATGTGCTCAACACCATGCTCGACCCGGACCTGCCGCTGACCGTCACCGAGTACGACGAGTGGGGCAACCCCCAGGAGCCGGAGGTTTTCCAGCGGATCAAGGCCTATGCCCCGTACGAGAACGTCAAGGCTCAGGCCTATCCAGCGATGCTGGTGGTGGCCGGTTACAACGACAGCCGTGTGCAGTACTGGGAAGCGGCCAAGTGGGTGGCGCGTCTGCGCACGCGCAAGACCGACGACAACCTGCTACTGCTCAAGACCGAGATGGACGCCGGCCACGGCGGCATGAGCGGGCGCTACCAAGGGCTGCGCGACGTGGCGTTGGAATATGCGTTCGTGCTCAATGAGCTGGGTGTGGTGTAGTTCGGTTTTCCAAGCAGCCCGGCCAACAGGCCTAACCGCTTTTCGGCTTGGGTTTCGGCGGCTCGTAGCGCAGCCCCGGCAAGGGCTGATCGCGCGGCGGACCGGGTAGCTGGATTGGCGGCAGCAAGGGTGCGCCAGGCTTGTTCGCGCCGGGCCTGGGGGGGGTGCTGGGAGTGATCTGCGGATAGGGCGTAGGCGTTGCCGTGCCTGGCGCCCCAGGCACCGGGGCGATGATGCGCGGCTGCAGGTCGGCGGCCTGTGCCGGGTGCAGGCCGGCAATGATCAGCAGGGCGAGAATCGCATAGGGCATGCATGGCCTCCTGTCGGATACGTCATTACAGACTACGCGCAAGTGCGCGTTTTTGCCTGTTCGCGATGCACCACGGCGCGCTAGACTCATGGGCATAACCGTCATCAGCCCCAGATAAGATAGGTAATCCCATGAGTTCGGCTTCCACTGCCGCCGCCACCGCCCGCCTCGACCGCATCCTCGCCGATGCCAAGCGTGACAAGGAAATGGGCTATCGCGACAAGGCCCTGAAGATGTACCCCCATGTCTGCGGTCGCTGCGCCCGCGAGTTTTCCGGCAAGCGCCTGAGCGAACTGACCGTGCACCACCGCGACCACAACCATGACAATAATCCCCAGGACGGCTCCAACTGGGAATTGCTCTGCCTGTACTGCCACGACAACGAACATTCCCGCTACACCGACCAGCAGTACTTCAGCGAGGGCTCGCTGAGCTCGCCGAGCATCGCCAAGGCCACGCACAACCCGTTCGCCGGCCTGGCGGGTCTTCTGAAAAAGGATTGAACGCAATCGCGTATAATCGCGTTCTTTGTCTGTGAAGGCCCCGGAAGTGGCGAACAAACGCTATAGCTGCATTGGTCTGTTCAACCCCAAATCAGCAGAGAACGTCGGCTCGGTGATGCGCGCGGCGGGTTGCTACGGCGTCAACTCGGTGTTCTACACCGGCAAGCGCTATGAACGCGCCCGCGACTTCGTCACCGACACCAAGCGCGTGCACTACGATATCCCGCTGATCGGCATCGACGACCTGCAGCGGATCATTCCACTGGGGTGCACGCCCGTTGCGGTCGAGCTGGTCGACGGTGCCCGGCCGTTGCCCGAGTACACCCACCCGGACCGCGCCATCTACATCTTCGGCCCCGAAGACGGCTCACTCGACCCCAGCGTGCGCGCCTGGTGCGAAGAAACCATCTATATCCCCACCCAGGGCTGCATGAACCTTGCGGCCACGGTCAACGTCGTCCTCTACGACCGGCTGGCCAAAGGCCTCAATACACGCTCCGGGCCGAAATTCAAGTAAGTCGAATGAACACTTGCGCAAGGGCGGCAGTCTGCTGAGAACCATCGCCCTTACCGGAGAACGACCATGCTTGAGAAACCTAAACGCATCGCGTCCAGCCCAGCGCCGCTGGCCAGCGAACCCAACGTGCACGGTTGGGAACGCGCCAGTTCCCTGGCCGGGGGTGCCCTGATGCTCACCAAGGGTCTGCGTCATGGCGGCGTGGTCGGGCTGCTGCAAGCGGCGGTCGGTGGCCTCGCCCTGGCCCGTGGGCTCAGCGGCCATTGCTCGGCCAAGGCCTGGCTGCAGCGCCACCGCAGCGAACTGAACGAACTGCGCACCGACATCGAGCGCAGTGCGGCAGAGCTTGCCGTGCTGCAGGCCAGTGCCGATGCCGCCACGCGCACCGCTACGGTGACGGGAAATACCTCGCTTAAAGACCCAAAACCCGTGGGTTAACGCAACAGCTTGCTGTCCAGCACCTCGGAGTGTCGGCCCAGCACGTTTTCGCTGATCTGGATGAAGTCGTCGGTGCTGACGCTTTGCAGGCGCATCAAGGCCCGGGTGACGTCGTCCAGCGAGCGTTTTTCCTGGTTGTGCAGGCGGATCTCGCGGTCCAAGGCCTGCAACAACAGCACGCCCCGGGCGATCTGCGCGGTGTCGGCTTGGTCACCGCGCAAGCGGGTGACCTTGGCGCCAAGTTTCTGCAGACGCGCCTGCGTGGCCCGGTAGCGGTCCTCGCTCATGCCGCCGGAGCGATAGAGCAATACCGTGGCGTAGTAATCGGCGAGGCTTTCGCTCAACCAGTCGCTGGCGTCGCGGTCGTTGATCTGGGCGAACAGGTGTACCAGCTCGCGCAACAATGGACTGCTGCCGTTTTCGTTGATCAGCGGGCGGCCGCTGTTGAGGAAGATCGAGTGATGGCCGCTGCGCACGCCACGCCACATCCCGTCGCGCGCACCCACCAACAGCAGCTTCGGCGGATTGCGCGGGAACACCGATTGCAGTTGCGGCCAGATGTAGGTCAGCAGGGTCAGGGTGTCCATCCGGCGCATGCCCTGCCCTTGCGGCGCGGCCACGGTGACCTCGGTATCACCCAGGCGGGCGCGGCGGCTGCCGCTGGTGCCGGCAAGCATCCAGCCGGTGGGACGGTCGAACAGGCGCGAGACATTGTCGACCCGAAAACGCTGCTTGCCGATCCGCGGCCAGGGCGTCTCGACGCTCTTCCAGCCGGCGGGCAGATCGAAGCTCAGGCGCGACACCAGTTCGGTGCCGTCCTGCTGGTCGAGCCGTGCCGGTGGCACCAGCTGATCGCCACGAAACACTGCCCAGTGTGGGGTGATCCGGCTCTCGAAGGCGCCAGCACGCTGCCGCTGGTCGAGCTGCACCCGGTAGCTCAGGCTGGTCTTGCCTGCTGCCGGCTGCCAGAGGCCGCGCTGGCCTTGTTCCTTGAGCAGCCATTGGCCATCGGCCTGGAAGTCGCTGTAGGCGCCCGCCTTGCCCAGGTCGAAATCCAGGCTGCGGACCGCGGCGCCGTCGGCCAAGGTCAGGCGGACCTCAGCCTGGCCGCTTTCGGGCAACAGGCGTACGTGGTAGTCCAGATCGACCTTCTTGGCCCAGGCCGGCGAACTGGCCAACAGGCCCAGGGCCAGCAACAGATGACAACGCACATGCATACAGAAACTCCTTGTTCCCCCTAGGGCGACAGGCCGGCAAGCCCGGGCGGCTCAACCGGCGCGAAATATCAGGTACTCTTCCCAGTCGTCCTCGGCCACGCTGTTCTCGCTGAGCATGCGCCCGGACTGGGAGATACGCTGCTCATGCACCTGCTGGCGGTCGCCGCACACCAGATGGTGCCAGCCCGGCAGGTCCTTGCCCTCGCTGACCAGGCGATACCCGCAGGTGGTCGGCAACCAGCTGAACTGGTCGGCCTTGCCTGGCGTCAGCTGGATGCAGTCAGGCACCTGGGCGAAGCGCTTGGGGTAATCGCTGCACTGGCACGTGTTGAGGTCCAGCAGTTTGCAGGCGATGCGCGTGTAATACACGCTATTGTCGTCCTCGTCCTCAAGCTTCTGCAGGCAGCACAGGCCACAGCCGTCGCACAGCGATTCCCACTCCTGCGGGTCGAGTTGGTCGAGGGTCTTGCGCCGCCAGAAGGGCGCGGGGTCGGCAATCATCAAGCGGTGGTCCTGTTTCGATCAGTACGCCAAGGCGTGGCGGCGCCAGTCTAGGGCCTGTCCACGGCCAATACCAGACCGCTTGTCAGGGCTGGCCTGAGGCAGTAGCGTGGGTCGCGATCATTCCCTTCCATTGTGCAGGAGCCATCATGAGCGCCAACCCACGCGTTGCCGAGTACGCCATCAACGAGCAGTTCATCAACCGCTGGTCGCCACGGGCCTTCAGTGCCGAGCCGATCAGCCAGGAAACCCTGCTGAGCTTCCTGGAGGCCGCGCGCTGGGCGCCATCGGCCTACAACTCGCAGCCCTGGCGTTTCCTTTACGCCCGTCGTGATACGCCGGACTGGCAGCGCTACCTGGACCTGCTCAACCCCTTCAACCGCGTTTGGGCGCAGCAGGCTTCGGCGCTGGTGCTGATCCTCTCCAAGACCACCTTTACCGCCCCTGGTGCCAGCGAAGAGACGCCAGCCCTGTGGCACACCTTCGACACCGGTTCGGCCTGGGGTCACCTGGCGCTGCAGGCCAGCCTCAGCGGCTGGCACACCCACGGCATGGCCGGCTTCGACCAGGCCCTGGCGCGCCAGGAACTGAAGATTCCCGAAGGCTATGCGCTGCATGCCATGATCGCCATCGGCAAGCTGGGCGACAGGACCAGCCTGGCCGAAGGCCTGCAGGCCCGCGAAGTGCCAAGCCCGCGCCGACCGCTGAGCGAGTTGGCGGCCGAAGGTGATTTTACCCTCTAATAGCCTGCTGCTCTCGTGAACCAGCCTCTCCCGTCTGTAGGAGCGGGCTTGCCCCGCGAACGGGCGCGCAGCGGCCGTATATCCGTACTATGCGATCTTTCTGATAAAGAAGTCGCCTGTTTACGGCCGCTGCGCGCCCGATCGCG
>JAEWGL010000035.1 GCA_023388335.1 Pseudomonadota bacterium
CGAGATGTCGGCCACCGTCCACCACATTGCCCAGCATGCCGGGGCTACCCGCGACCTGTCGCAGACCGCCGACACCCTCGCGGGCAGCGGCCAGGCCGTGGTCAGCCGGGTGCAGGACGCCATTGCCGGGCTCTCCAGCGGGGTGCAGCAGACCGCCGAGATGATCGGCCGCCTCGCCGACGACAGCCAGAAGATCAATGGCGTGGTCGGGGTGATCCATAGCATCGCCGAGCAGACCAACTTGCTGGCCCTGAACGCCGCCATCGAGGCCGCCCGGGCAGGCGACCTGGGCCGCGGTTTCGCCGTGGTGGCCGACGAAGTGCGCCACCTGGCCCGGCGCGTCCAGGCCTCCACCGACGAAATCACCTCCATGGTGGTCGCCCTGCAGGCCGGCACGCGTGACGCGGTGGAATTCATGCAAGAGAGTTCCTACAAGGCCGATGACTGCGTCAGGCAGGCCAGGGAGGCCGGCGAGGCCCTGGCGGACATCACCAGCGCGGTGGCGCAGATGCGCCAGAGCAACACTCAGATTGCCGTGGCGGCCGAGCAGCAAAGCCAAGTGGCCGAAGAAATGAACCGGGCGGTGGTGAGCATCCGCGATGTCACCGAAGAGACGGTCCAGCAGACGGTGGGCTCGGCCACCACCAGCAGCGAACTGGCGACCCTGGCCGGCCAGTTGAACAAGGCCATCGGCCAGCTCAAGCTATGATTGTATCGCTATATCTTCAATAGGCAGCCTCGATTGGCCCCTTGACGGGGGCCGCGCTAAGCTTCAGGCATGAGCGCGAGGACATGTCCATGAGCAAACGCCAGCCCAACCTGCCCGCCTGGCAATGGCGCGGCTATCACAATAACCACCGCCACCCGGCCAACCTGGTGCTGCACCTGATTGCCGTGCCGCTGTTCATCCTCGGCGCGCTGCTGGTGCTGTCCGGGTTGTTCAGCCTCGCTCTGAGCCAGCTGGCCGTGGGCGTCATCGCCCTGATTGCCGGACTTGGCCTGCAACGTCACGGACACCGCCTGGAAGCCGAGCAACCCGAACCCTTCGCCAACCGCAAGGATGCCGTACAGCGCCTGCTGACCGAGCAATTCATCACCTTTCCCCGGTTTCTGCTCAGCGGCGCGTGGTGGCGAGCGTGGCGCGAGCGCCACAAGCATCGCCGCTAGGCGAACACCGCGGTGGTCTGACGGCTAAGCGCCAGCAACTCGCCTTCGGCCGTCCATAGGGCAGCGGCGGCGTGCCCGTAGCCTTCACGGGCGTGCTCCGTCTCGGCGCAGTACTGGCACCAGTCCAGCGTGGAAAGGCGCGGCATGGGCTGAATGAATTCGATGGTCCAGGTCAGCGTACTGCCGGCGGCAGGCTGCTTGAGGTGCGACAGCAGGGTCGGTGGCCAGGCGTCCACCAGCGCCAGCAGGTGAGCCTCAGTGAGCGGCTCGTCGGTCGCACCGCGCAAGCGTACCCATCCCCCCATGCGTCGCGACGTGTCGTGGGAGAACGGCATGCCACCGACCGCCCAGCGCAAGGCGACGTGGCGCATGAACTCCGGTGTTATCCCCTTGATGTAGCCAAGCTCTGGCGCCGCCTGCTCCAGCGGCTTCATTTCGCCCGGTGGCAGCGGCGACACATCGACCACCGATTCGCGTCCCGCGCCGAAACTCCCCTGCATCAGGGTCACCACTTGGCCATTCTGCACGGCGCGGCCCAGCAGCGAGCTGACGGCCTTGCCTTCGCGCAATACCTCGATCTCGAAGCTGATCGGTACCTCAGGCGCGGCCGGGCCCACGAACGTGATGGCCAACGAGCGTACAGGACGATCGTCGCTCACCCGAGCGCGCATGGCTTCGAACAGCAGCGCCGCCATCAACCCACCGAAACTGGCGCGGCCCTGCGCCCATGTCGCAGGAATGCTGACCGCCTGGGGCTGGGCTCGCACCGCCGCCAACAACCGTGAAAAGTCCATGTCGATCCTCGCTCGCTGCAGGAAAAGCCCGATATTAATCAGCACGCGACTGAACCGCAGCCCCCATAACGGCCATTTGCAGGGCTATCGGCGCACCAGCGCGGCCTGCAGGCGCTGCAACGTAGCATCGGCCTTCAGCTCGGCTTTCTCCAGCTCACGCTTCCAATCGTTCACACATGGCGCCAAGTCAGCCTGTTGCTCAGCCTGGAGCAGCCACTGCAGGCGGTCGTGCCAGTCACCCAGATCACCTTGGGCGCGCTTGAGCAGGCCCTTGAGCTTCTTGTCGGCATGGTCCAGCTGCGGGTACGCCTCGTCACCATAACGCACCCGCTTGATCAGCAGACGCAACCGGTGACGGTCGTGGGCCGGATCGTCGAGGGCTTTTTGCAGTTTGCGCCACTGCTTGTGCAGGCGCTTGTCGACCTGTTTGCCTAGGCCCCGAATCAACCCCGCGCGATGCGCGGACCTCAAGAACGCTGGAAAGGCGTCGATGATTGCCAGCACATGGGTGAGCTCGCCGCTGGCGGCGACGCCAGCGAAGGTCTGCGGCCTCCCCGCCAGGCGCCGCTGCCCGGCAGCATGCTGACCCCGGTCAATTAGCTGCGCGGCCAGTACCTCCCGGTCGCGCAAGGGCGTGGTCAAGGTGCCGAGGGCCTTGGCGGCCTCCTCGAGTTGATTCACCCCAGGCAGGTCGCGCAGTGGGCGCAGCAGGCTGCGTAGGCGGCGCAGCGTGGTGCGCAGGTCATGCAGCGCCTCGCTGTCGGTGTCGGCGGCCAGGCGCGCCTGGCAGGCCAGCAGGCGTATCTGCAGGGCGAGGACCCTGGCAACGGCATGATCGAGCATGGCAGACATGCGGGTCTCCTGGTTCAGCGCCCGGCGCGTGATTCACGAATATAGAAACGCGCTTTGTCGGCCTTGGTTGTGCATCCTTCGAAAGCTTCGAATTGTTGCTGGGTCTTGGCGCCCGTCAGCAGCGACAGCGCCTTGGAGTAACTGACGGTGCCGGCAAAACCCTCGGCCTTGGCCAGGTCGAGTTCCTTCCACGCCGCGTCCAACTGCGTGGCACAGCTGTCACGATAGGCCGTCTTGCCCGCGCAGCCGGCAAGGGCCAGGACGATCAGAGGAAGGCAGATCCAGGCTTTCATCGGTAATACCTCAAAGGTGGGAATCAGGATGGCTGTTCGACGTCTATTCAAGCGCAAAGTGCCCTGCCGAGCGTAGTCCAGCACGGTGGCGATTGAAGCACAGATGCAATTGGGTGCATTGTTAGACCATTGTGCACAGCCCGGGGAGGCATCATGAGCAAACGCGTGGCACTGGTTCTTGGCTCGGGAGGTGCCCGGGGTTATGCACACATCGGGGTGATCGAGGAAATCGAGCGCCGTGGCTACGAAATCGCCTGCGTGGCGGGCTGCTCCATGGGTGCGGTGGTCGGCGGCATCTACGCCGCGGGCAAGCTTGACGCGTATCGCCGCTGGATCGAAAGCCTGGACTACCTCGATGTGCTGCGCCTGGTGGATGTGAGCTTCCGCCTGGGTGCCATTCGCGGAGAGAAAGTCTTTGGGCAGATCCGCAAGATCGTCGGCGAGATGAACATCGAGGACCTGCGCATTCCCTACACCGCCGTAGCCGCCGACCTCACCAACCAGCAGGAGATCTGGTTCCAGGAAGGCTGCCTGCACCAGGCCATGCGCGCATCGGCGGCGATTCCCAGCCTGTTCACGCCGGTGGTGCAAGGCAACCGCATGCTGGTCGACGGCGGCATCCTCAACCCGCTGCCGATCATCCCTGTGGTATCCAGCCACTGCGACCTGATCATCGCGGTCAACCTCAACGCCACCAACCAGAAACACTACCAACTGCCAGTCATCGAGCGTCCAGCGGCCTTTCGCATGCGCTTCGACAATCTGATCAGCTCGCTGGGCTCGCGCTTTCCCTTCCGTCGCAAGCCGGCCGAAAAGCTGATCCGCCTGGCGCGGGAGATGGCCGCCGAAGGCCTGCAACCGCCCAATCCCTGGCTCAGCGAAACCGCCAATCCGCAGGTCCAGCAATCGGCCGCAGCGCCGCAAAGCGATGGCGCGCCAAAGTCCGCGACCGGCTCGTTCATCATCGACAACGTCGGCCCGGCGTCGCTGCTCGATCTGATCAACCAGAGTTTCGAGGTGATGCAGACGTCACTGGCTCAGTACAAGATCGCCGGCTATCCGCCGGACGTGCTGATCAACGTGCCCAAGCGTGTCTGTCGCTTCTTCGAGTTCTACAAGGCCCCGGAGCTGATCGCCCTGGGCCGGGAAATCGCCCGGGACACCCTGGACAACTATGAACATGAGCGTCGCTGAGCACAAACGGCGTTGGCGCTAAAACGAAACAGGCCGCATAAGCGGCCTGTTTCGTGAACGCAGCGGCACTCAGTAGCGAGTGATGTCTGCTTTGGCTTCCAGCTGCTTGCGGTAGGCAGCGAAGTCTTCACGGCCGGCTCGCGAAGCGAGATAGCTGCGGTACTGCGCCTTCTCCGCGTCAGTGGCGGCTGCGCCTTCGTTGACACCCTTGAGCTGCAGGACCACCAGGCTGCCATCGCCCAGTACCACGCTGCCATAGACCGGCTGGTCCTTGGCCTCAGGCTTGCTCATGCGGAACAGCGCCTTCAACTCGGCCGGATCGATGCCTTCCTGGCCACGGGTCACCGCCTCATGGGACGCCCACTGCTGACCGTCATAACCGGCACCGGCAGCGATGGAGCCATCACGCAGGCCGGCGATCAGTTTGTCGGCCTTGACTTTGAGTTCGGCGGTAGCCTTCTCTTTAACCAAGTGCGCGCGGATGCTGTCGGCAACAGCCTCCAGCGGCAGTTGCGCGGGCTTGCGGTGCTCTTTGGCGCGCAGCACGACGACGGTCTCCGGATCCAGCTCGATGGCGTTGCTGTTCGAGCCTTCATCCAGCACTTCTTCGCTGAATGCTGCCTGGATCACCGCGCGATTGGCGGTGATGCCCTCGCCGCCTTCACGACCGAACGGCGCCGAGGTCTGCACCTTGAGCCCCAGTTCCTGGGCCGGCTGGGCCAGGTCAGAGGCTTCGAACGCCGAGTCTTCCAACTGCTTGGTCACTTCGACGAAGCGCTGTTCGACCTGTTGGGTCTTGAGCTCACGGGTGAGCTTGTCCTTTAGGCTGGCAAAAGTTGGCACTTGCGGCGATTCGACGCCCAGCAGCTTGATCAGATGGTAGCCGTACTCGGTACGCACCGGCGCCGAGACCTGATCCTTGTTCAGCGCATACAGCGCCTCTTCAAAGGCCGGATCATAGACGCCCTGCCCCGCGAAGCCGAGGTCACCGCCCGTGCTGGCCGAACCTGGATCCTGGGAAAATTCCTTGGCCAGCGTGGCGAAATCCTCACCCTTGGACAGGCGCTGCTGGATCTCGTCGATGCGGGCCTTGGCCTGGGCATCGTCGACCTTGTCGTTGACCTCGATGAGGATGTGCGCGGCATGACGCTGCTCGGCGAGGTTGGCGATTTCCTTCTCGTACATGGCCTTGAGCTGGTCTTCGTTGACCTCGACCTGATCGAAGTACGCCGACTTCTTCAGCTCGATGTAATCGATCACCACCTGGTCGGGGCTCATGAACTCCTTGGCGTGCTCGTCGTAGTGCGCCTTGATCTCGTCATCGCCCACTTTGACTGCGGCCGAGTCGGGCTTGAGG
>JAEWGL010000140.1 GCA_023388335.1 Pseudomonadota bacterium
GAGCTGGGTTGCGGGTGATCAGCTCGTCGACGACAGCCTGCTGGAGAATCGATACGAGCAGGCCGACGACTCCCTTGCGGCGGATCGGTGAAGTCCACTCAATCTCGTTCATGATCTTGCGCAGGCGTACCGACGTAATGGCGTCGATCGGCGTCTCGGCCAAGTACGGGATCCAGTACACCTGCAGGGCAGATCGGTAGTTCCGGCGAGTGCCATCAACGATCTGCAAGCTGTTGAGCCAGTCCTGGGCATAATCGAAGAAAATCGGCGTGGCTTGATCCTGCACCGCCACGCTACGAGTATTCGGAAAGAGCTCCGAATACTTCTCCACCGTCAGGGCGCCGAGCTTGTCCAGCGCCTTTACTTGAGCACGTAGACTCGCTGCCGCTGTGATTCCCTTCGCAGTTTGGGGGAGGGGGAGCGTCTCGCAGCACCGCTTCTTGTTCCAGGAGAAGCGAATTCGGATGGCTCGCCCGACAAACTCGACCCCGGCAGGCAGGTCCACAGGCTTTCTATCCATTCCTCATATCTCCGCTTGCTGTAAATGATCCGGCCGTCAATCTTCATCCACACCCCGTTGGGGATGATTCCCTTCTCGCGCTTGCGCTGGAGCGCCTTCGCTGTGCATCCCACCAATTCTGCCATTCGTTTTTCGGTGACCTTGTCGTGTACATGGTCATCGGGCAGGTTCTCAGCTGCTGCCATCACTGATCCTCCTTATGTGTCAGGTTCTGGATGTCGCGCCAATGCTTGATGCGCATCGCCTCGATGTTTTCGAGCATGGTTTTCCCCGGATGGAGGTTGCTGGTTACCGCGGTGCCGACCACTTGAAGGTCAGGCTCTCCGGCGGGAAGAACAGGTGCCGCATGCTGGCGACGTTCACGATGTCGCGGTCAGCCGGGAAGACCTCCACCGCATCCATGTCGCCCCGGCCGCACTCGCGCTTGAGTTGCATGAGCTCGTCCCAAGTCACCTGGTCCACCCAAGTGGTGCCGTTATGCGCGGTTCGGCAGATGCTCATGCGCTGATAGCCGGCGGGCTCGGTGAAGACTTGGACGAGGAAAGCTTTCGACCGCCACACCTCGGCCAGGCCCGGTGGCCGCAGGCTTGGCCACTCTTCCTGCGGTACGCGCCGAAGCACTGAGGGCTCCTTGGCGTTCTGCTTTGCCAGCAGGCGCCGCTGATTTCTGTCTGTGTGCATTGCTATTGGGCTCCCATGCCGAGCAGGGCGGCAGGTTGGTGGTCAGGCCTTGGCCGGGAACCACTCGTTGTCATATTCGAACTGGGTTACCCGCTCGATTTCGATACTTGGTAGCGAGCGCCGGAAGGTCTCTGTTCCGTATGGCTTCTTGACGTAGTCAGCGGCTGCCTCCATGAACGACTCCTTGTGGATGCGAAGTAAATGGTCGGCTGCCTTTTCGTACTGATCCTCGCGGTAATTCGCGAGGCACAGGCCGCCGCAACAGACTCGCCAGATCACTCGCTTCGGCTGAGCCTCGGCCGCTTGGATCTTCAGGGCCATCTGGTCGCGGGCGTAACGCAGCTGATCCAGGGTCAGGGTTTCCACCCACTGGTCAGTGCCTATCCGCATTGTGTGGCCGTGCTCGCACTTGATTTCGGGCATGGTGAAGCCTCGCCCGCGCATGTCGGCGGGCTTGAGTAGTTGATATTCGTGAGGGATGGGTCAGGCCGCGAACCGGGCCTGGAACTGTTTCAGCTTGCGGTGCATGCCTTCAAGGTACACGGCCAGGCCCTCGGCCTTGGCGACTGCCCAGGCCAGTTGCTCACCGACCAGGTCGGATGTCTTCACTTCGATCAGGTCGGTCATGGCGCCACCTGCTTGCTGTACCCCTGGTCGATCAGGTAGGTCGCTAGCCTGAAATGTTTTTCGCTCGGATCCTCGTGGTCCTGGTAGGAGGACAACTCGTCAGCCAGGTCGAAGATCTTTGCCTTGCGCTCATCCGCAGCGATCTGCTCTGGCGTGCGGATGGGGCGAAAACATCTCGCCGTGCACACTCCCGCGACCTTTCCGGCTTCGTCTACGAAGGCTGCCAGTTCAATGCCGCGATCATCGGTGAAATTGGCATACACCTTCACCCTGGCGCCTACGGGGTGTCGAATGCTCAGGTACGGGGTGCTTGCAGCGATCTCGCACACCGCTCCAGCCGGCGGCAGCCCTTCACCTGACCATGCTTCCTGTCGAGCTATATAGCCTTCGGAGCGGACGCACGGAGCGACTGTGATCCATTCTCCATCTACCCAGGCCTCCCAGGCTTGATGGTTGTCGGGGCAGCGACGGCGCCAGATATTTCGGCGATTCTGCTCAGGCAGACAATGCGTGGCACCCTCTGGCGCCTTGCTCCAATCAATCTCGCTCACAGGTGATACCTCTCATCAATCCGACGCCCAGGCGCCAGTGCGGGTGTAGGTCCGTTGTCTTGGGTTTCGTGCGGGGAGAGCTGGCGCTCGGTACCGGCCTGCACTGCGGGTGTGCAGGTCAGCTGCACAACGCCCAGAGTGGCGCGAATCCTTCGGGCTTCGTCCCGGTCGTTGAAAGCCATCATCGCCATGGCGAACATCGTTACGAATCCAACGGAGGCAATCAGGGTCATGCCACGCCAGGCGATTACCTGGTTTCGTTCGGTCACAGGGATTCCTTGGCCGCCATATCGCGGCAGTGAATAGAGGGAAGAGGGGTTACAGCTGGGTGGTCAGGCTTTGCGGGCCAGGGCGGCGCGGGCGCACCAAGCGGCGTAGGCGTGACGCATCCAGTCTTGGATGAACACCCCGGCTGCTGTCTTCCGGTAGTCGGCACTGGCGAAGTGTCGGTCGGCCCACTCGCGGAACTCGGCCTCCTCGCACTCCATGCACTGGCCTCCAAGGTCGCGGCAGATGGCGCATTCAACCGGCGCGCTCGGCACATCGCTGGCGGATAAGGCCGCGCATGCTTCGATGGCTGCCGTGGTTACGTCGTTGCGATGACCTGGGAGGTAGCCGAGCAGAGCCATGTGAGCCTGGCTTGCAACACGGAGCGCTTCGTCCAGCTGGGCGCGCAGGGCGATGTTCTTGAGCTGCTCCTCTCGAAGCCATTCGTGCAATCGCTCGCGGGATGCTTTGTAGGCGCTGACGCGCTCACGCAGTCGCTCAACCTCACCAGGATCAGCAAGAGGCCCCAGTGCAGCCACCGGCTCACCGACCTCCCGGGAGTCGCGTTCGGCCTGTGCCTTGCTCCACCAGATGGCAGTACCAACCATCCAGGCTATAGGCTCGGGGTGGTGCTGTGCGGCTGCGCGCTTGTTCCACTCTTTCACTGCCTGGTCATGGCCTGGCTGGTCCTCGCATTCGTGCTGCTTAACCCCGACTGGACCGCGAGCAAGGCAGGCTGAATGCTCGTCAATCCGGCCTTGGCAGATGACGACAGAGGCATCGCTGTCGAGCTGCTCAACGAAGGCATCTTGTTGGCCGCAGAACGGGCACGGGCTCATCTTCTCGCCCGCCTGGGTGTTGCTGGATCGGTTTTCTGTGGGCATGGGATACCTCGAAGTTATCGGAAATCAAACGCAAAGCTCGATTCATTTTTGTGTTACGCGCGAGGCGCTGAATGAGTTGCCGTCTGAATGGGAAAGTCGGAGCAGGAACGACTTCTGGCGCGCCATATGCTGCGCCTTCGGATCAAAAGGCCCAGAGGAGGGCGCAAAATGGTAATTCCCGTTTTACTGAAGGCTGGCGATGTACGGTATGCGATACAGGTAACCAAGAGCGGTCGGCGCTGGAGTGCGATCGTTCTATATGAGGGATATAGTCCTGGCCTTAGGTTTTGCTATTGGACAAAGAGCTGCGTCCCGGGCGACTTCACAAGCGAAGCTGAGTGCGTCCGAGCTGCTCATCTGCAGGCCGTTGCACAACTATTAGGGGATCTTGGTGCTCTCAGATCATTCCATTGACTCGGCTCTATAGAGTCATGCTGCCTCCAACAGCGCTTCGATTACTCGCTGTCCTGCCAAGGGCGGCACGGCATTGCCCGCCATATGCATGGTCAGCCGGTGGTTGTCCGGCCGCAGCGTGTCGGCGGGGAAGCTCTGGGCGGCCAGGGCCTCGCTGGCGCTGAGCATCCGCATGCGGTTGCCGTCGACAAGGGCCCAGCGGTCCAGGGTGGTGATGGTGCCGATCGGCCGGTTCATGTCGCGACCGGTAAGCCCTGAGCCCTTGCCGTAGTACGGCATGATGAAGCGCTCGCCGAAGCGGGCTCGGCCATTGCGGACCCGATCCAGCGTTGCCTGGGCGCGACCTGGCTTGTCGATCGGCGACCAGCGCCCGGCGTCGAAGTCGAGGAAGCTGGCGGCCGATACGTGCTGGCGGCGCTGCAGCTGCAGCATCAGCGGCGCCCGGCTGCGGGTGATGACCAGGAACAGGCGCACCCGATGCTGCGGCACGCCGAGGTCGGCGCAGTCCACCACATGCGGCGCGACCTGGTAGCCCAGCGCTTGCACCGCGGCCAGCCAGGCCGGGTAAAGCGCCCAGTCGGTGAACTCAGGCACGTTCTCGACCAGTGCGGCCGGTGGCCGGTGAAATTCCAGGGCCGAGACGACCGCCCACGCCGTCGAGCGCGATGAATCGTGCTGCGGGTTGCCCGATGCCTTGCCGCGTGCCTTGGAGTGCCCCTGGCAGCATGGCGAGGCCAGCAGAAGGTCGTGGGCCGGAACCTGTTCCCACTTAGCCTGGTGCAAATCCTGGCAGACATGCTCTGTGCTGGCGTGATTGGCCGCGTGCCATTTAACGGCTTCAGGCCAATGGTTGGCCGCCCAGAGAACCTGGACGCCTGCGGCGCGCGCGCCGGTGCTCCATCCGCCGAGGCCGGCGAACAGGTCGATTGCTGTTGTCATGGGAGGTCCTGGGTCAGGCGGCTTTCGAAGTATCGGGCTGGTATTCGGTCCAGCCGATCTTTGGCATCTTGGTTTTCGAGTTGATCACCGACTTGCCCTTGGCATCGGTGACCACGCACTTCGCTCGGATGCGCAGGTCGCGGCAGCTGCCAGCCTTCCGTGTCAGGTCGATGAACTCTTGGGCATACTGGGGGGGCGTCGAAAAAGTGGCTAAGCTGCTTGACCCGATCCCCGCCCATGATCTTGGCGGCGAGCTTCTCGACAGCTTCATTCCACTCAGCCATGGTTAGCTGTAATGACGCACCGCCAACCTTTCCGCTGGCCTTCGTGGTCTTGGTGCGCTTTCTGGCTTCTGCCAGGGCGACAGCGGCGGTCATGCCGAAAACAGCAAATGTGCTCATGCGATTCTCCAGACAGGCGCCGCCCTCGCCGGGTGGCGTTATCGTTGAATAGGGGAAGGCGCTGGCGGGTCAGGCCCGGCGAACCTTGAAGCCGAACATGCATTCGATGTCGTGGTACTCGCAGCGCTCGTAGGCCTTGTACTTGGCCTGCGATGGCGTGCTGGCGAAAACATCGACAATGGTTCGATTGGTTATGTCCCACCAGTCCCAGCCGTTGACTAGCACCTGGTAGCGCTTCAGCGGAAGCTTCTCGGCCATCTCGCCGTACTGCATCTCCCAGGTTGGGTGGTAGTTGCGGATGCGTTTCTTCGGGTCGCTGTCGAGGATGACGCCGATGTAGTGGCCTCGGTCGGCCATGATCACACCTGGCTCACCATTGGCGATCACTCGACGCCCGACCTCGGCCGGTACGCCGTAGTGACTGCGCACGTAGGCGCAATTGAAGTTGCTCATGGATCGCTCCTTGATCAGGCGGCTTTGCGCGCATTGAGCACGCGCTGGCGGGCTGTTTCGTACTCGCTGCTGACGATTTCAACCAGGCCGTCGACATCGCCGTCAGCCGCCTTGCTGCCCAGGTTCAGGTACACGGTGTCGCCGTAGATGAAGCAAACTCCGCCACTGAGCCAGATGCCGCCGCGCTCGACGCCAATGGCCTCCCACATTTCGTCCCGGTCGATATCGTCCGGGCAATGTGCTTTCCAGAGGTCTTCCAGGCGCTGGTGCTCAGCCTTCTCGGCGGCCCGCACCTCCTTGTCGCTGCCCTTGGCATGCTTGGCAGCACGCCGCAGCGAGCGGTAGCCATACTCGTCGGGTCGGCACCAGTGCACATCAAGCTCGCGGCTGGCGCTGAGCTTGATGCCGCCAACGTAATTGCGGGAGCCGCTATGCATCGGCGATGCGGCGGCGCCGAAGGCTTGGCCCAGTTTCTCGCGCTGGGCGTTCCAGGCGGCCTTCTTCTCATCCCAGGCGCGCACGGCGGCCAGGACCTTTGGCGATTCGGTCTTGTAGAAGTAGCTCATGGCTTTCTCCGAGCATGCGCCGCCCTCCGTAGCCGGATGCGGCATGGTGGCAATTGGGTTGAAGAAGATTTAGTCGTTGAGTAGGATGGGATATTGGCTTGCGGCTTGTGTCGCATGCCTACAGCGTTGGGCTCATAGTGAACTGCAACCTAAAGCTAACCGAAGTCCTGGCCGTCCTAGCCGATCTGGTAACGCTGTACCTTCCAATCGCTCCATTCATTGCTGTATTTGACCTGGGGGTTGCTATGACGATTATGACAATGCTGAACTGGTGCGAGGCGGTTACTGCGGGGTCTGAAAGGACTGGCCAGGCATTCGAGCTTTAGTTTGTGGCGAGCTACCAATAGGCCGCCCGGGGAAATCTGATTTGCCCAAGACCCGCACCAATTTGAAAAAAGACTGATTTTTCAGTCTTTTTTTTCGTCGCCGATTACGTTTTCTAACTAGCTGATGCTCAAGCCGAAATGATCGCGACGCAGGTGTTGACCATGGTGCCGGAGGTCTTGAAGGACGCGTCAGGCAGGTTGACGATGTTGCCGCTGCGCGCTGATACGATGCCCCTGAAGTCCCGGGATAGGGCGTCCTCTCGGAAGATAACACCCGTAGGCATGATCGCCACCAGAAGCCCCCGCGGCCGGAGGAACTTTAGAGCGTGCAGCACGTGGTGAATATCGCTGCGCTTCTTGTCGAACGGCGGGTTCATCACGACGCGGTCATAGATCGGTTCTGACTCAATGCTGAGGAAGTCGGCGCACCGTACAGAGCGGAAGGGCAATTGCTCCAGGTGGTTAGCGTTGTCCGGCAGAAGCTCGACGCAATCTACCTCAAGGCCGGCGATGGCCAGGGCTCTGGCAATGGCGCCTCGGCCCGCAGAAGGCTCTAGGGCAGACATTCCCTTGCCCAGCTGCGCGAACTCCAGTAGCCGATCAACCACAGGGCCAGGCGTTGGGAAGAAGCCAAGGTCCTTCGGTACCGCGATCTCGCCGGTGAGGATGATGTTCTCGATCGCCTCGGCGGCGTCATCAGCAAACAGATGCGCTTTAGCCTTGGTATTCCATTTGCCTCCGGCCGCCTTCAGGACCTTGTCCAGGCGGGCATACAAGTTTCGATCCAGCTGGCCGCTGGTGATGAATAGCTTGTTGCCATCGGTGCGGGAAGCGCTGAGCAGCGCCATGACTTCGGTGTCAACCTTCATGTGTTTCTCCTGGATGCGCGAGGCCCTGCCAGGGTCGCGGCATGGTGGTAATTTGGTTGGGAATGGGGTATTACGGATTACCGGCATGACGCGTCTGGAGTGGATATGCGCAAATATCTTTACGGGAAGAATTTATATCTTAAAGACTGGATTAATGGAAAGCAGGGAATACGGCTAAGTGATCTCGCTTATTACTCCATAATGGAAAATGAGCGAATGCGAGACAACGAGCTCGCTAAAGAATTCGTTTACGACAAAGAGCTGGTGGTTTTTAACGTTAACGGAGTTTCGCTCAATCCTAGGGATATGTCCGCGAATCCGGTCATGACTGTGTTTCCAGAAAGATGCTTCTGCGTGTGCTTCAGCGGCAAAAAGGACGATCCCGTTCTATTCGAGCGATTCAAGGCTGATACATGCATCGAAGTCGACGTGCTGAATCTCGTTGAGCTACTGAGAGCGGGGGTTTCACGTCTAGAAGGCACAACAGTAGTCCACCGAGATGTAAATTACTATCCAGCGGTAATGGCCAGCCCTGCGCCTGATCTATTGTCGGCGGTGTTTTATAAACGAGATATTTATGCGGTGGAGGACGAATATAGGATAGCGGTAACCATCCCGACCCATCGTAAGTTTTTTAAAGGGCCAGATGGTGCAAGCGTTGCTATATTTTCCGACGACCCTATGGATATACGG
>JAEWGL010000047.1 GCA_023388335.1 Pseudomonadota bacterium
ATCGCCGGCTCGAACGATGCCGGGGTGCGACCACCGGTGATGTCGTTGGACAATTCGTCGAGGGTGTAGCCGACGGCCAGCTTGGCGGCGATCTTGGCGATCGGGAAGCCGGTCGCCTTCGAAGCCAGGGCGGAGGAACGCGAAACGCGCGGGTTCATCTCGATCACGACCATGCGGCCGGTGTCCGGGCAGATACCGAACTGCACGTTCGAGCCGCCGGTCTCGACACCGATCTCACGCAGCACCGCCAGGGAGGCGTTGCGCATGATCTGGTATTCCTTGTCGGTCAAGGTCTGGGCCGGCGCGACGGTGATGGAGTCACCGGTGTGCACGCCCATCGGATCGAAGTTCTCGATCGAGCAGACGATGATGCAGTTGTCCTTTTTGTCGCGGACCACTTCCATCTCGTACTCTTTCCAGCCGATCAGCGATTCGTCGATCAGCAGTTCCTTGGTCGGCGACAGGTCCAGACCGCGCGCGCAGATCTCTTCGAATTCTTCACGGTTGTAGGCGATGCCGCCGCCGGTGCCGCCCATGGTGAAGGACGGACGGATGATGCACGGGAAGCCCAGGCGCTCGAGCACCGCGTTGGCTTCGTCCATGCTGTGGGCGATACCGGAGCGCGGGCACTCCAGGCCGATGGCCTTCATCGCCTTGTCGAAGCGCGAACGGTCTTCGGCCTTGTCGATGGTGTCGGCGTTGGCACCGATCATTTCCACGCCGAACTTCTCCAGAACGCCGTGGCGCTCCAGGTCCAGGGCGCAGTTCAGCGCGGTCTGGCCGCCCATGGTCGGCAGCAGCGCGTCAGGGCGCTCCTTCTCGATGATCTTGGCAACCGTCTGCCACTTGATCGGCTCGATGTAGGTGGCGTCGGCCATCGACGGGTCGGTCATGATGGTGGCTGGGTTGGAGTTCACCAGGATGACGCGGAAACCTTCCTCGCGCAGGGCCTTGCAGGCCTGGGCGCCGGAGTAGTCGAATTCGCAGGCCTGGCCGATCACGATCGGGCCAGCGCCGAGAATCAGGATGCTTTTGATGTCTGTACGTTTTGGCATGGGTTGTCACTCAAATCCGCAGGTCAGTCGGCAAGCCGCTTTGAACATTCTTGGTCAGGCGCGTCCGGACGCGGGCGATGCCGGTCCGGGGCCGTGTCGCAGGATGCTCAGCGGCGCTTGGCCATGGCATCGATGAAACGATCGAACAGAGGCGCGACGTCGGTCGGGCCTGGGCTTGCTTCAGGGTGGCCCTGGAAGCTGAACGCGCTCTTGTCGGTGCGCTCGATGCCCTGCAGGGTACCGTCGAACAGCGACTTGTGGATGGCGCGGACATTGCCCGGCAGGGTGGCTTCGTCAACGGCGAAACCGTGGTTCTGGCTGGTGATCATGACGACACCGCTGTCCAGGTCCTGGACCGGGTGGTTGGCACCGTGGTGGCCGTGGCCCATCTTGACGGTCTTGGCACCGGAGGCCAGGGCCAGCAGCTGGTGGCCGAGGCAGATGCCGAACACCGGGATCTCGGTCTCGAGGACATCCTTGATCGCCTTGATCGCGTAGTCGCACGGCTCGGGATCGCCAGGACCATTGGACAGGAACACGCCATCAGGGTTGAGCGCCAGGACTTCGCTGGCCGGGGTCTGGGCAGGCACCACGGTCAGGCGGCAGCCGCGGGCGACCAGCATGCGCAGGATGTTCAGCTTGACGCCGTAGTCGTAGGCGACCACGTGGTACGGCAGGTCGGTCGCTTCCAGGGTCGGGTGGCTGTCGGTCGGCAGGCTCCACACGCTTGAGCGCCACTCATAGCGCTCCTTGGTGCTGACTTCCTTGGCCAAGTCCATGCCCTTGAGGCCCGGGAAGCTGCGCGCCGCGGCAATGGCCGCTTCTTCGCTGATGTCATCGCCGGCCAGGATACAGCCATTCTGCGCGCCCTTCTCGCGCAGGATGCGGGTCAGGCGGCGGGTGTCGATCCCGGCGATCGCCACGACGTTGTTGGCCTTCAAGTAATCAGACAGGGACTGGGTGTTGCGCCAGTTGCTAGCCAGCAGCGGCAGGTCGCGGATCACCAGGCCCGCCGACCAGACGCGGTCGGATTCGGCGTCTTCGGCGGTGGTACCGGTGTTGCCGATGTGCGGGTAGGTCAGGGTAACGATTTGCTTGGCGTAGGAAGGGTCGGTCAGGATTTCCTGGTAGCCGGTCATTGCGGTGTTGAACACCACCTCACCAACGGTCTGACCGTCGGCTCCGATGGCTTCACCGCGAAAAATGCTGCCATCGGCAAGGGCGAGTATGGCTGGCTTAGTCAAGAAGACCTCCCGTAAATCAAGCCTGAAGGGGCGATCGCAGGTTGCAAAAAAGCGGAATGACGTATGAACGTCACCCCGCTTTATGTGCTGAATTATCTGCGCGCTTTTAGTGGACACACTAAAGCTGTAGCTTACAGGAGCGGAGGTTTTTTGGCTACCGCATATGTGACTCTAAAACCCAGTATTGCGACAGATTGCTTGGGACGTGCGGCGCCCTCTTCGCGGGCAAGCCCGCTCCCACAAGAACCCCACTAAGCCTTGGAACCCACTGAGCCTGTAGGACCCATCGGCATCCCCGGAGCCCCGTTGAGCCTATGGGCCCCGCTGAATCTCTGGACCCCGCTGAGCCTATAGGCCCCGCTGGATCTCTGGACCCCGCCAACCTAATGTGGGAGCGGGCTTGCCCGCGAAGGGAGCGCCGCGCACTGGGCACTTACCGCAGGTCGAGCACGTCCTGCATGTCGTACAGGCCTGGCTCACGACCATCGAGCCACAGCGCGGCGCGCACCGCGCCCTTGGCGAAGGTCATGCGGCTAGAGGCCTTGTGGGTGATCTCTACACGCTCGCCTTCGGCAGCAAACAGCACGGTGTGGTCACCGACCACATCACCGGCACGCACGGTGGCGAAACCGATCGTCTGCCGCTCGCGCGCGCCGGTCTGCCCCTCGCGACCATAGACGGCTACTTCCTGCAGATCACGCCCAAGGGCCTGGGCAACGACTTCGCCCATGCGCAGCGCAGTACCCGACGGCGCATCGACCTTGTGCCGGTGGTGAGCCTCGAGGATCTCGATGTCCACGTCGTCACCCAAGACCCGCGCCGCCGTATCGAGCAGCTTGAGGCAAAGATTGACCCCGACGCTGAAGTTGGCGGCGAAGACGATCGGGATATCCTTGCCCGCCTCGACCAGCAACTGCTTCTCCTGGGAACTGAAGCCGGTAGTACCAATGATCATGGCCTTGCCAGCCTTGCGGCAGAAGGCCAGGTTTTTCAGCGTCACCGAAGGGTGGGTGAAGTCGATCAGTACATCGAACTCGTCCGCCACCTTGGCCAGGTCACCGGAGAGCGGCACGCCGATACGCCCCAGCGCCGCCAGCTCACCGGCATCAGCGCCGACCAGGGTGCTGTCAGGACGATCGATCGCTGCTGTCAGGCCAGCGCCGGAAGTCTGCTGCACGGCCTCGACCAGGGTCTTGCCCATCCGGCCTGCCGCGCCCATTACCGCGATACGTCGCATAACCCGTTCCTTTTACAAATCACCGAAGAAGCGCTTCACACCCTCGAACCAACCATTGGCCTTGGGCGAATGGGAGCTGTCACCTTCCAGCGAGTCGCGCAGCTCTTCGAGCAATTCGCGCTGACGACGGCTGAGGTTCACAGGGGTTTCGACCGCCACCCGGCACATCAGGTCGCCGGCGGCACCACCGCGCACCGGGGCCACGCCCTTGCCGCGCAGGCGGAACTGCTTGCCGGTCTGGGTGCCTTCGGGGATCTTCAACTTGACCCGGCCATCGAGGGTCGGCACTTCCAGCTCGCCACCCAGGGCGGCGTCGGTGTAGCTGATTGGCACTTCGCAGTACAAATGCTTGCCGTCACGCTGGAAGATCGCGTGCTCACGCACACTGATGACCACGTACAGGTCGCCGGTCGGGCCACCCTGAGCCCCGGCTTCGCCTTCGCCAGCCAGGCGGATGCGATCACCGGTGTCGACACCTGGCGGCACCTTGACCGAGAGGGTCTTGTACTCTTCGATACGGCCTTCGCCATGGCACGAAGTGCAAGGGTCGGTGATGATCTTGCCCTGCCCATGGCAGCGCGGGCAGGTCTGCTGCACGGAGAAGAAGCCTTGCTGCATGCGCACCTGGCCAATGCCGCCACAGGTCGGGCAGGTCGAAGGCGTGGAGCCCTTTTTGGCGCCCAAGCCGTCGCACGGCTGGCAGTTGACCAGCGTCGGCACGCGGATGTTGACGGTCGTGCCGCGCACCGCTTCTTCCAGGTTCAGCTCGAGGGTATAGCGCAGGTCGCTGCCACGCTGGGCACCGCCGCGTGCGCCACCACGGCCGCCACCGAAGAAATCACTGAACACATCACCGAAGATGTCGGAGAAGTTGGCACCGCCGAAACCGGCGCCGCCACCCCCCATGCTCGGGTCGACGCCGGCGTGGCCATATTGGTCGTACGCGGCACGCTTGCTGGCATCGGACAACACTTCATAGGCCTCGTTGGCCTCCTTGAACATGTCTTCCGACTCTTTGTCGCCCGGATTACGGTCCGGGTGGTACTTCATCGCCAGACGGCGATAAGCCTTCTTGAGGTCACTTTCGCTGGCGCCGCGCTCGACACCCAGGACCTCATAAAAATCACGCTTTGCCATATGTCATTTGCACTCTTGAGGGCGTTCGGCAAACCTCTGCGCGTTCCGCGCCGTGCCGCCAGCACCTGCCGCCACATACGAATGCGCCCTGACAGATGCTGTAAAAATTCTCAAATTCCAGATACACCAACGCGGGAGCAAGCCCCCGCGCGGCGATATCCTACCAGCTCACCGCCCATTGGCGGTGGGCTGGTCGACAACTTGCAGGGATTACTGCTTGTTGTTGTCTTTCACTTCCTCGAACTCGGCGTCAACCACATCCTCGTGCTTGGCTTCCGGCTCGGCCTGCTGCTGGGCGCCGCCCTGCGGCTGCTCAGCCGACTGCTCGGCGTACATCTTCTGGGCCACTGGCGCGGAGACCTTGGACAGCTCCTCGACCTTGGCTTCGATCGCGGCCTTGTCGTCGCCTTTGACGGCGGCTTCCAGGGCAACGACAGCGGCTTCGATTGCGGTCTTCTCTTCGGCGGTCACCTTGTCACCGGCGTCAGCGACCATCTTGCGAGTCGAGTGCACCAGCGCATCGCCCTGGTTGCGGGCAGCGGCCAGCTCTTCGAACTTGCGGTCTTCTTCGGCGTTGACTTCGGCATCGCGAACCATCTGAGCAATTTCTTCCTCGGACAGACCGGAGTTGGCCTTGATCACGATCGACTGGGTCTTGCCGGTGGCCTTGTCCTTCGCGCCGACGTGCAGGATGCCGTTGGCGTCGATGTCGAAGGTCACTTCGATCTGTGGCACACCGCGTGGCGCTGGCGGAATGTCAGCCAGGTCGAACTTGCCCAGCGACTTGTTCTGCGCGGCCTGCTTGCGCTCGCCCTGCAGCACGTGGATGGTCACGGCGCCCTGGTTGTCGTCGGCGGTGGAGAACACCTGCGACTTCTTGGTCGGGATGGTGGTGTTCTTCTCGAT
>JAEWGL010000077.1 GCA_023388335.1 Pseudomonadota bacterium
ACGCCGAGCATGGCCGGGAAGCGCTGCTTGAGCGCCTCGGCATCGGCATGGTTCTGCCCGGTGGCAATCAGCTGGCGCTCCTGGCCAACGAACGCATCGCGATCTCCTTGACGGGCGTAGACTTCCATCAGCTTGAGTCGCAGCTCGCTACGGTCCGGTTGCGAGGCCACCGCCGCCTCCAGCAGCTCGGCGGCATGGTTGAGTCGTCCTTTGGCGATGCTTTGCTCGACCTCTTCAAGCAGCTTGTCAATGGCGGCAGGCGTGGCGATCACGCTGGCCACCACCGGCGTGCGATCAGGCTCGGTGACTGGCGCCGGGACCGGCTTGTGCGCCGCAGGCTTCTGGGCAGCGGTCGCCGCGGCGGCCGAAGCGGCCACCATGGCAGGCGCCAGCTTGACGCTTGGGGTCGATACTTCGAACTCATCGAAACGGGCCAGCGGCAGGTCCAGATCGGGTTCGCGCTCGCTTTCTTCGGCCAGGGCACGGGCCATGCGCAGGTGCTTCTCGGCTTCTTGCTGGGCCTTGCGTTTACGCGCCAGCAACAGCAACAGCAGGAGCAGCGCCAGGAACACGGACCCGGCGATCAGGCCTAGCCACAGCGGATTGCCGAGCACCTCGTCGAGGGTGTTGCGCTCGTTTTCGGCAGGCGTTGCAGCTGCGCCCGGCGCGGGCTCTGGCGCAGTGTCGACGGCTGCGGGCGCAGGTGCGACCACAGGCTCGCCAGGGGGCAGTTGAGGGTCCACCGCCGGCTGTGCTGGCGGCACCTCGCCAGGCGAAGCCGCGGTCGGTTGCCCGGCCGGGGCTTCGCCTGGTAGAGGTACAGGCGGCTGGGCTGCGCCGCCTTGTCCTTCTAGACGGGCCAACTGGTCATTCTTCAATTCGATCAGGCGCTGCAGCTTGTCGAGCTGGCTCTGCAGATCAGCCATCCGGCTCCTGAGTTCTTCGTTGTCCCGGCGGCTGGTGTCGAGGCTTTCCTGGGCCACCGCGAGCTGATCACTGAGGGCCTTGCTGTCGTTTGCCGCAGCCTGGCTGCCAGGGGCGACCAGGCGCAGGTTGTCTTGCTGGACGATCTGCGCAGGCGCTTGCTCAGCGCTGCCACGCCGGGTCGCGTCGAGCTGCCGCGCGCGCGGACCGAGGCGCCGTCCTTCGCGCCAAGCGGCGTATTGCTCGGCAACGTCCCGGAGCGCCTCGGCCTGGGGAATTGCCTGGACCTGCTGCGGATCGGGCAGGCGCAGCACCTGTCCGGCCTTGAGCAGGTTGATGTTGTTGTTGATGAAGGCGTCGGGATTGAGGGCTTGAATCGCCAGCATGGTCTGCTGGACCGTCCCGCCCTGGCTATTGCGCGCCGCGATCTGCCACAGGGTGTCGCGCCGCTGAGTGGTATAGGTGCCACCACCGCTCACCGCCGGCGCCACGCCAGGTTGGGCCTCGCGGCCCTGGGCGCGGGCCTGGTCGAGCAACACGCTGTAGTCACGCAGCAGACGTCCCTGGGGCCATATTACCTGCACCAGGAACTTGACCACTGGGGCTGGCAACGGCTGGCTGGAGGTCACGCGCAGCACACTCTTGCCATTGGGAATGATCACCGGGGTGAAGGTCAGGTCCTCAAGGTAGGTCGCGAACTCGACCCCCGCCTTGGCGAACTCTTCCGGAGACGCCAGGCTAGGCGCCAATTCAGCGGCGGTGAGGTCGCGTACATCGAGTAGCTCGATCTGGGCATCCAGCGGCTGGTTCTGCGCCGAGTTGAGGGTCAGCTCGCCCAATTCCAGGGCGTTCGCCATGCCAGACGACAGGGCGGTGGCTGCGGCGATGGCCAGGACCAGTGTGCGAATTCCAAGCATGACCTCTTCCCTTGTATGAGTCGTCCAGAACCAGACGGCGGTGCAGGACACAATTGCTGGCCAGTATCTTTTACGGTATCTGTTTAATCAACAATTGAGCCAGTTGGACGGCGTTCAAGGCCGCGCCCTTGCGCACATTGTCGGTGGTCAGCCAGAGGTTCAGCTGTTCGTCCTCATCGATGCCACGCCGTACACGACCAACATAGACCACGTCCTGGCCCACTGCGTCACCGACCGGTGTCGGGTAGTCATCAGGCTCTACCAACTCGATGCCGTCGGCCGCCTCCAGCGCGGTATTGACTGCCGCCAGATCAACAGCATGACGGCTCTGCACCGACACACTGTAGCTATCGCCAAAAAACACCGGGACTTGAACGCACGTGGCGCAAATCTTGAGTAAAGGCAAGTCCAGCAGCGCGCGCAACTCACTGACCAGGCGACGCTCGAGCACACCATGCCCCTGTTCGTCATTGGGACCGACCTGGGCGAGCAGGTTGAAGGCCACCTGGCGGTCGAAGAAGCGTGGCTCCAGCGGACGTGCGTTGAGCAGCTCGGCGGTTTGCCGGGCCAGCTCGTTGACCGCTTCGCGGCCCTGGGCGGAGATTGCCAGGCAAGCGGTCACCTGAATCCGTTCGATGTCCAGCAGGCTCTTGAGCGGGGCGAGGGTTACGGCCAGTGCGACGGCGGCGGCGCTGGGGCTGCTGATCAGCGCGGGCAAGGCGAGCTTTTCGATGACCTCGCCGTTGGCTTCAGGCACCAGGGCCGGCGCCTGTTCCAGCCCACCGGAGAGGTCGATGACCGAGCACCCCGCCGCCTGGGCCTTTGGCGCAAAGCTGCGGCTTACCGCTGGACCGGCGGCGAAGAACGCCAGCTTGACCTTGCTGAAATCGAAGGTATCCACTTCCCGCACCCGCAGGCTCTTGCTGCGGAACATCACGCCACTGCCGGCCGACTCGTTGCTGGCCAACAGGTGCAGGGTCGCCACCGGAAAGTCCAGTTCCTCGAGGATCTGCACAAGGGTTTCTCCGACGCTGCCGGTAGCTCCGACTATGGCAATATCAATGGGCTGGGTCATGGGGAAATCCTCTGCTGAAACGGCGGGAGCGGCACTTTACTTGGATTATGGAGCAAGGGACACCCAGTAGACGTCGTCGCTACGCGCTCGATCGCGGCGCAAGCCGTGTCAAACGCACGCCGAGGGTCTTTTGGCGCCGGTTCCCGGCAATTGGCGATGAACCATAAAAAAACCCGCGCCGGGAACCGGCGCGGGTTTTCGTTCAGCGGCGGGCGATCAACGCTCCAGCAGGATCCGCAACATGCGGCGCAGCGGTTCGGCCGCGCCCCACAGCAGCTGGTCACCAACGGTGAAGGCGCCCAGGTACTGGGAACCCATGTTCAGCTTGCGCAGACGACCGACCGGGATGTTCAGGGTGCCGGTCACGTGGGTCGGGCTCAGCTCCTGCATGCTGATCTCGCGCTGGTTGGGGACCAGCTTCACCCACGGGTTGTGCTGGCTGATCATGCCTTCGATGTCGGCCAGCGGCACGTCCTTGTTCAGCTTGATGGTCAGCGCCTGGCTGTGGCAACGCATGGCACCGATGCGCACGCAGATGCCGTCGACCGGAACTGGGCTCTTGAAGCGGCCGAGGATCTTGTTGGTCTCGGCCTGGGCCTTCCATTCCTCGCGGCTCTGGCCGTTCGGCAGTTCCTTGTCGATCCACGGGATCAGGCTGCCGGACAGCGGCACGCCGAAGTTCTCGGTCGGGAAAGCTTCGCTGCGCATGGCCTCGGCCACCTTGCGGTCGATGTCGAGGATGGCGCTGGCCGGGTTGGCCAGGTCATCGGCCACGGCGGCGTGGGTAGCTCCCATCTGGCGGATCAGTTCACGCATGTTCTGCGCGCCGGCGCCCGAGGCCGCCTGGTAGGTCATGGCACTCATCCACTCGACCAGGCCAGCTTCGAACAGGCCACCCAGGCCCATCAGCATCAGGCTGACGGTGCAGTTGCCGCCGATGTAGTTCTTGGTGCCAGCGTCGAGCTGTTGGTCGATCACCTTGCGGTTGACCGGGTCGAGCACGATCACCGCGTCATCCTGCATGCGCAGGCTGGATGCGGCATCGATCCAGTAGCCTTGCCAGCCGGCTTCACGCAGCTTGGGGAAGACTTCGTTGGTGTAGTCGCCACCCTGGCAGGTCAGGATCACATCGAGGGTCTTGAGCTCTTCAATACTGTACGCGTCCTTGAGCGGAGCAATATCCTTGCCCACCGCCGGACCTTGGCCACCCACGTTGGAGGTGGTGAAGAACACCGGCTCGATGAGGTCGAAATCCTGCTCCTCCAGCATCCGCTGCATGAGCACGGAACCGACCATACCGCGCCAACCGATCAGACCTACACGTTTCATCGCAACTACACCTTTGCTAAAAGTGGGCCGCTGCCCGAGGGAAATTCGGCAGCGGGCCCGAGAGATTACAGATTCTGCAGCGCTGCGACTACTGCGTCGCCCATTTCCTGCGTACCCACCTTGCTGCAACCGGCCGACCAGATGTCACCGGTGCGCAGCCCTTGGTCCAGCACCAGGCTGACGGCCTTCTCGATCGCGTCGGCGGCGGCCAGCTGGTTGAAGCTGTAGCGCAGCATCATCGACACCGAGAGGATGGTCGCCAGGGGATTGGCGATGCCCTGGCCGGCGATGTCTGGCGCCGAGCCGTGGCAAGGCTCATACATGCCCTTGTTGTCGGCATCCAGGGACGCCGAGGGCACCATGCCGATGGAACCGGTCAGCATGGAAGCCTCATCCGACAGGATGTCACCGAACATGTTGTCGGTCACCACCACGTCGAACTGCTTGGGCGCGCGCACCAGTTGCATGGCAGCGTTGTCGACGTACATGTGGCTCAGCTCGACATCCGGGTAATCCTTGGCGACTTCCTCGACCACTTCTCGCCACAGCTGGCTCGACGCAAGGACGTTGGCCTTGTCCACCGAGCACAGCTTCTTGCCGCGCACGCGGGCCATGTCGAAACCGACACGGGCGATGCGGCGGATTTCGCTCTCGCTGTACGGCAGGGTGTCGTAGGCCTGGCGCTCGCCACCGTCCAGCTCGCGGGTGCCACGCGGCGCGCCGAAGTAGATGCCGCCGGTCAGCTCACGGACGATGAGGATGTCCAGGCCAGCCACAATTTCAGGCTTGAGCGAAGAGGCATCGGCCAGTTGCGGGTAGAGGATCGCCGGACGCAGGTTGGCGAACAGGCCCAGTTGCGAGCGGATCTTGAGCAGGCCGCGCTCAGGGCGGATGTCACGCTCGATCTTGTCC
>JAEWGL010000118.1 GCA_023388335.1 Pseudomonadota bacterium
GACCGGAGTTGGCCTTGATCACGATGGACTGATGCTTGCCGGTGGCCTTGTCTTTTGCCGAGACATGCAGGATGCCGTTGGCATCGATATCGAAGGTGACTTCGATCTGCGGCATGCCACGCGGTGCCGGTGGAATCTCGGCCAGGTCGAAACGGCCCAGCGACTTGTTGCCGCTGGCCTGCTTGCGCTCACCCTGCAGCACGTGAATGGTCACGGCGCTCTGGTTATCGTCGGCGGTGGAGAACACCTGGGACTTCTTGGTCGGGATGGTGGTGTTCTTCTCGATCAGCGCGGTCATCACGCCACCCATGGTTTCAATGCCCAGAGTCAGCGGAGAAACGTCCAGCAGCAGCACGTCCTTGACGTCACCGGCCAGTACCGCGCCCTGGATGGCAGCACCCATGGCCACGGCTTCATCCGGGTTGACGTCCTTGCGCGCTTCCTTGCCGAAGAAATCGGCAACGGCTTTCTGTACCAGCGGCATGCGGGTCTGACCACCGACCAGGATCACGTCGTCGATCTTGCTGACGTCGATACCGGCATCTTTCATGGCGATGCGGCAAGGCTCGATGGTGCGCTGAACCAGGTCCTCGACCAGCGACTCCAGCTTGGCGCGGGAAATCTTCACGTTCAGGTGCTTAGGACCGGTCGCGTCTGCAGTGATGTACGGCAGGTTGACGTCGGTCTGCTGGCTCGAGGACAGCTCGATCTTGGCTTTTTCAGCAGCTTCTTTCAGGCGCTGCATGGCCAGCGGGTCACCCTTGAGGTTCATGCCGCTTTCTTTCTTGAACTCGTCGACGAGGTAGTCGATCAGGCGGATATCGAAGTCTTCACCACCGAGGAAGGTGTCGCCGTTGGTAGCCAGCACTTCGAACTGGTGCTCGCCATCGACTTCGGCGATTTCGATGACCGAAACGTCGAAGGTACCACCACCGAGGTCATAGACGATCACGGTGTGGTCGCCTTTGGCCTTGTCCATGCCGTAGGCCAGGGCGGCGGCGGTCGGCTCGTTGATGATGCGCTTGACGTCCAGGCCGGCGATACGACCCGCGTCCTTGGTGGCTTGACGCTGGCTGTCGTTGAAATAGGCCGGAACGGTGATGACCGCTTCGGTGACAGGCTCGCCGAGGTAGTCTTCGGCGGTCTTCTTCATCTTTTTCAGGATTTCGGCGGAAATCTGTGGCGGGGCCATCTTCTGGCCATTGACTTCTACCCAGGCGTCGCTGTTGTCAGCCTTGACGATCTTGTAAGGGACCATCTGGATGTCTTTCTGCACGACGTCTTCGTCGAAGCGACGACCGATCAGGCGCTTCACCGCGTACAGGGTGTTGTGCGGGTTGGTGACGGCCTGACGCTTGGCCGACTGGCCAACCAGGATCTCGCCATCGTTGGCGTAAGCAATGATCGACGGCGTGGTGCGCGCGCCTTCAGCGTTCTCGATGACCTTGACGTTGCCGTTTTCGAGGATGGAGACGCACGAGTTGGTGGTCCCCAGGTCGATACCGATGATTTTGCCCATGTTAACTCTCCCGGAACTTGAATTTTTTGACAGCGGCTACTTTGGCCAACTGTGGCAATACTTGAATGCTTGACAACTAAATGGGGACACCCGAAGGGATTTCAAGCCTTCTCGTCGATCGACGGTTGAGCCGCGGCAGGTGCCTTGCTGACCACGACCATGGCCGGACGCAGCAGGCGACCATTGAGCAGGTAACCCTTCTGGAACACCTTGAGCACGCTGTTGGGCTCGACATCAGCGCTTTCCTGCATGGCCATCGCCTGGTGGTGCTCGGCGTTGAACGGCTCGCCATGCGGGTCGACGGCTTCGAGGTTGTAGCGCTTTAGGGTGTCGTGGAACATCTTCAGGGTCAGCTCGATGCCTTCGCGCATCGGGCGAATCGTCTCGTCATCGGCGCTGGACAGCTCCAGGCCGCGCTCAAGGCTGTCGATCACTGGCAGCAGGTCGCCGGCGAACTTCTCCAGGGCGAACTTGTGCGCCTTCTCCACGTCCTGTTCGGCGCGGCGACGGATGTTCTGCAGATCGGCGGCGGTGCGCAGGGATTGATCCTGGGCGGCGGCCAGCTGCTCCTCGAGCACCTGCACGCGGGCACCGAGATCCTGTGCAGCAGTCTCTTCGGCGTTCAGATTCTGTTCATCCAGCTGTTCGTCAGCCATAGGTCTCTCCTCCGCAATTCAGGGTTCGCGAGCCATGCTCGCCATGTCTGCGGGCTATATGGGGGCTGAAAAGCTGGGTTCAAGGGTCACCATTACTTTGCATGGGGACAAATGTCGTCACCCCTGCGCCACCCCGACCGTCGCGCAGGGCATTGTCAGGCCATCCAAAAACACTGTATAAATAACCAGACCTGACCTTTCGGGAGCCGCCCCATGCTGGTGCACCTGTCGATTCACAACTACGCCATCGTCGAACACCTGGACCTCGAACTCGCTCGCGGGATGAGCGTCATCACCGGTGAAACCGGTGCCGGCAAGTCGATCATGCTCGACGCCCTCGGCCTTGCCCTGGGCGACCGCGCCGACAGCGGCGTGGTGCGTCCGGGCGCCGACAAGGCCGACATTCTCGCCACCTTCGACCTGGGCGACATCCCGGAGGCACGGGCCTGGCTGGCAGAGCGCGACCTCGACAACGACGGTCCGTGCATCCTGCGCCGGGTGATCACTGCCGAAGGGCGCAGCCGTGGCTACATCAATGGTACGCCCTGCCCGCTTGGCGACCTCAAGGCCATGGGCGAGCTGCTGATCGACATCCACAGCCAGCACGAGCACCAATCGCTGCTCAAGACCGACACCCACCGGCGCCTGCTCGACGAATACGCAGGCGCCAGCGACCTCTCCCGGCAGGTGCAGATGGCCGCCCAGCGCTGGCGCCAGACCCGCCTGGAGCTGGAGCGGCTGTCCAATTCCGGCGACGAGCAGCGTGCCCGCCATCAACTGCTCAGCTACCAGCTCGAGGAGCTCGACAACCTTGCCCTGGGCGAAAACGAACTGGAGCAGCTGGAGCAGGAGCACAAGAGCCTGACCAATGCCGAGGCCCTGTTCGGCATCTGCCGCCAGGTCATCGACCAGTGCAGCGAGAGCGACTCGGGCAATGTGCTCAACGCCCTGACCGCCAGCCTCAACCGTCTCAACGCGGTCGCCAATGCCCCCAAGGCACTGGGCGAGGCGGCCAACATGATCGCCAGCGCGCAGATCCAGGTCGAGGAGGCCGTGGGTGAGCTCAACCGTTTCCTCGACCATTTCGACGCCGACCCCCTGCGCCTGCAAAATCTCGAAGAACGCCTGGACGCCATCTACACCTTGGCACGCAAGCACCGGGTGCACCCGACCGAGCTGCCACACCTGCAGCAACGCCTGATGGAAGAAATCGAAAGCCTCAATGCCAGTGACGAGTCACTCGAGCGGCTGGGCGAGGAGCTCGCCGCCTTTGCCAAGCACTACCAGGACAAGGCCCAAGAGCTCAGCGCGCTGCGCCAGCAAGCGGCCAAGCAGCTGGCGGGCGCGGTGGAGCTGGAGATTCAGCGCCTGGGCATGCCGGGGGGGCGTTTCTGCATCGAGCTCAACCCGGTCAGCGGCAACGAACTGTCTCCCTACGGCCTTGAAGTGGTCGAGCTGCTGGTCAGCGCCAACCCGGGCCAACCCCTCAAGGGCCTGGCCAAGGTGGCTTCGGGCGGCGAGCTGTCACGCATCAGCCTGGCAATCCAGGTCATCACCGCGCAGACCTCCCGCATCCCGACCCTGGTGTTCGACGAAGTGGATGTCGGTATCGGCGGCCCCACCGCGGAGATCGTGGGCCAACTGTTGCGCCGCCTGGGCGAGCGTGGCCAAGTGCTGACTGTGACTCACCTGCCACAGGTAGCCGCGCAGGGGCACCATCACCTGTTCGTGCACAAGGTGCGCAACAGCGATACCACCCACACGGCGGTGGCCAGCCTGGGCAAGCGCGAGCGGGTCGAGGAAGTGGCACGGATGCTGGGCGGCATCGACCTGACCAAGGAATCCCTGGCTCACGCCCGCAAGATGGTGGTGGCCGGCAAGGTGTGAGCCGCTGCGCCTCTTCTATAAGAAAGCGTCGTCTATAAAGCGCAAAGGCGGCCCGAAGGCCGCCTTTGCGCTAGTGACGAAATGAATCGTTACTTTTTCTTGCGTACATAAAGGACCAGGTTATGGTCCACCAGCTCGAAGCCGTGCTCGGCCACGATCTCCTTCTGGCGCTTCTCGATTTCCGAATCGAAGAACTCGATTACTTCGCTGGTTTCCACGTTGACCATATGGTCGTGGTGGCCACCGTCGGCCAGCTCGAACACCGCATGACCGCCGTCGAAGTTATGGCGAACCACCAGACCCGCTGCTTCGAACTGGGTCAGTACGCGGTAGACGGTCGCCAGACCGACGTCTTCGCCAGCTTCCATCAGCGCCTTGTAAACATCTTCTGCGCTCATGTGACGCTGCTCGGTAGAGTCGAGCATCTGTAGAATCTTGACTCGAGGCAGGGTCACCTTGAGACCGGCTTTGCGTAATTCGCTATTTTCAACCATGGTCAGCTTTCTCGCCGATGCTGCTTCGCAGCTTCTCTGAATACGGGTATGATCGGGGTTTACGTTGTCCAGCCAAGATAGTGGAAGTCGCCCACCGATGCAAAACACCAAGCTCTTGCTAACCAGCCTCACCTTCGTGGGACTGCTCGCACTCGCCGGTTGCTCGTTTCCCGGGGTTTACAAAATCGACATCCAGCAGGGCAATGTCGTTACACAAGACATGATAGACCAATTGCGTCCGGGAATGACCCGCCGGCAAGTAAGGTTTATCATGGGTAACCCCCTGATTCAGGACACCTTCAACACCAATCGCTGGGATTATCTCTACAGCCTTCAGCCCGGTGGCGGCCAACGCCAGCAGGAGCGGATGAGCGTGATTTTCAACGACAGCGACCAATTGGTCAGCCTGGCCGGCGACTTCATGCCAGGTGTCAGCCGCGACCAGGAGATCCTGGGCGGCAGCAGCGATACCACGGTCAGCCCAGTGACTACGCCCGGTCAGCAGCCAGAAGAACAACCGGCCAAGCCCGGCTCGGCGGAAGAGGCGATCCAACGCGACATCGACACCATCGAGACCGTCCCGGTGCCGACGCCTGCCCCGCTGGAAACCTCGCCGCAGTAATCCTGCAGCAGGCACCGACAAAAAAAAGCCCGGATTATGTCCGGGCTTTTTTTATGACCTGATGGTTAGCACAAGCACCGCCCGCTACCGCTTCCCTCAGGCACTGAGTTGCTTGGCACGCTGGCAGAAAGCGTCGACCAGGGTATTGGCCGCCTGGTTGAACAGCGGACCGAGGGTCGCGCGCACCAGCGGGCCGGCATAATCGAACGACAGGTCCAGGCTGATCTTGCAGGCCTTGTCACCCAGCGGCTTGAATACCCATAGCCCATGCAGCTGGGTGAACGGCCCTTCTTCCAGGATCATCTCGATGGACTGTCCCGGTACCAGCACGTTGCGCGTGATGAACTGCTGGCTGATGCCGCCCTTGGCCACCTCAAGCTTCGCCCGCATGGCCGTGTCGCTGGCTTCCAGCACCGTCGACGCTGAGCACCAGGGCAGGAATTCCGGGTATCTGGCCACATCGTTTACCAGGTCATAGAGCGCCTGGGCAGGGTATGGCAGCAGGGCGGAACGTTGAATATGGGTAGTCATCCAGGCGTCATTTCCAAAGCTGGGCGGCAAACCAGGGGCTGCCGAGGAGCGCTTCACAGCGCATCAGGAACAAAAGACAGAACATACAACAGCATTTGCATTGTCCGGGAATCATTGCGCATGCTCAAGCACACCGCTACCCCGTAGCCGACAGCGCATCGACTGCCTATAATGCCGCCCCTATGGCTAAACAAAAGAAACATCCGACCGGGACCATCGCGCAGAACAAGAAGGCGCGACACGATTACTTCATCGAACACAAGTTCGAGGCCGGGCTGGTCCTGTCCGGTTGGGAAGTAAAGAGCCTGCGTGCCGGCAAGGCGCACCTGACTGACAGCTACGTGCTGCTCAAGGACGGCGAAGCCTGGCTGATGGGCAGCCACATCACCCCGCTGACAGCCGCCAGCACCCACGTCATCGCCGACCCGACGCGCACGCGCAAGCTGCTGCTCAATCGGCGTGAACTGGAGCGCCTGGAGGCCTCGGTGCAGCAGAAAGGCTACACCGCCGTGGCCTTGGCGCTGTACTGGAGCAAGCACCTGATCAAGTGCGAAATTGCCCTGGGCAAGGGCAAGAAGGAATACGACAAGCGCGACACCCAGCGCGAGCGTGATTCCAACCGCGAGATGCAGCGTGCGGTGCGCAGCAAGGGCAAGGACGACTGACACAGGTCGTGCGTGGAAGCGGGCCTGTCCGCGAAAGGTCGATGCCCTTGCCCTCCACGGAGGGTGTCCAAGCCGGCCTCTTCGCGGCGGTCCGGCGCCCCGGTAAATCGGAGCACCGAACCGTCGCCACAGGACCCAGCATACCGCAGCCTGCAAGCGCGGCACCAGCCTGGAGCGCGCCTTGTGCAGGGACGCCGGACCGCGCGATCGGCTGCGAAGCGGCCGTAAAGCCAGCCACCTCGATCTGTCTGATGCAGCGCGGTTGCAGGGTTGCGGCCGCTGCGCGCCCGATCGCAGGACAAGCCAGCTCCTACAGGGTGGCCGCCGCGCTTTGCAGACCTTGTTCTCTGCGCGGCTGCGCAGCCCAGCGGGTTGGGCGATCCCCCACATAAAGCCGCGGCCGCTGGTTAGAAGTAGTAGCCGATGTTGATGTTGGTCCGGTAGTACCAGTCGTTGCTGCCGGTGGAATTGGTGCTGGTCCAGCCGGTGCCGTTTTCGGCACCGCCGAAGGGGTTGGCGTTGCGGGCCCAGGTCAGGTCGACCCAGGCCATGACGGGCATGGCGAGGAACTGCGCGCCGACCGTGAACATCTGCGAGTCGTCCCAGCCGCTCTGGTCTTTCATCATGCGGCTGTAGTCGGTGTACAGCTTGACCTTTTTCAGCTGGCCCAGGCTGGGGGTGGCGATGTCGTAGCCCAGGTTCACCGACGCGAGGGTCGCCTTGGCGGCAATCAGGAACGCCGGGGTCAGGCCGTTGCCCCCCATCAGCACGGCGTCATCGCTGACACCGTCGGGATTCTTCGGATCGTATTCATAGCGGATGGCCTGGCTGGTCAGGGTCCAGGGGCCGGCGTTGACGATCGCGTGCACACCGCCTGCCCAGTAGTCGCCGTCGTCGTGGGTGGTGGCGTTGTAGAGTTCGGCGGCGGCCAGCGAGGCACCGATCTCGGTTTTCCAGCCGTCACCGCTGAAGGTTCGGGCGACGCGGGCATTGACCTGGTTGCGCTTCTCGTTGTCCTGGCCTGCCTGGGTGAAGGCCACCGCGTTGTCATCGAGGTCGGCATAGCGCCCGACTTCCGGCGAATAGCGAATGCTCGATGGCAGCATGCGCGGGAAGTAGCCCAACTGCAGGTCCCAGTCCTTGTCCTTGTAGCTGTACTTCAGGCCTGTGCCCGCGCTGACGCCATAGCCCATGAAGAAGGGGATGTGATAACTCCAGCCGAACTGCGGGTAGGGTTCCAGGCCGAAGGGCTTGAGCGGCGCGCCCAGCTGCAGGTTGGACTGGGCATTGAAGCGATAGCCGACGAAGCCCCGGTCGACGGACCGCTTGCCGTCATCCTGGAACCAGTAGCCGACGTCGCTGAACAGTTGCTTGTGGGTAGCCTGCAGATCCAGGCGGAAGGTGTCAAACAAGAAGCGGCCGTTGTTCTCGGTGGTGTCCCAGTGTTCATCGCGGTAGTTCACCCGTAGGGCACCGCCCAGATCCAGCGAACTCTGGCCATCGTCGCTGCGCCAGGCGATGTGCGGAAAAGGCTTTTTGCTGGCCGGTGCTTGGTCGGGAGCGGCCGGACCGGGTTCGGAGGCGAAGCTGGCACAACTGCTGACGATCAGACCGAGGCTTATCACATATCTGTTCATACCATGCCCTGCAAGGTTGGGCAGTTTCCGACGGGCAATACGGGGACCTCGCCCTAAATAGGGCGTTTGTTGGAAAACCTGTTTGGCCGTCGGATAACTGGTGTGTTGGTTCTATTGTTTTATGGGCGATACGTTGTTTCAAGTGTGGATGCCCAAAAGATAGAGCAGGTTCTGTGCCAGTGTTGTTGAAGGAGTAAATCTCCATTTAAAACAATTATTTATATTTGAAACATGGGAATTTGTGCCGTATCTGGAACAGGTCTTGAGTTTGGTTACAGATGTGCCCAGCCACTGTGCATAAGTGCACGACGCAATGGCTGCAGGGCCCCATTCGCGGGCAAGTCGGGGCGCCGAACCGCCGCTCCCACAGGGTTTACTGCAACCTGAAACTAGTGTCCTGTCTCGGAAATAAGCTGTTCACTTTTGGCGGCGTCTTGGGCGCCCGGCCGGCGTTGCCACTCCTCGCCATAGCCCTGCTATGACTCGTCGCGGCGCCTTGGCCGAACACCCAAGCC
>JAEWGL010000052.1 GCA_023388335.1 Pseudomonadota bacterium
ATCCTCTGCCTCACCTTCACGAAGGCCGCCGCGGCCGAGATGTCCAAACGCGTCTTCGACCGTCTCGCCGGATGGGTCACAGCAAGCGACGAGGAGCTTGAGAAGGATCTGACGAAGATCCTAGGGCGACCGCCCACGGCCGATCTCATGCAGCGCGCCCGAACGCTCTTCGCGCTCGCCATCGAGACGCCGGGCGGCCTGAATGTCCAGACCATTCACGCGTTCTCGGAACGCCTCCTGCAGCGTTTTCCGCTGGAAGCCGGCGTGCCGCCGGATTTCAAGATCCTCGATGACCAAGCCGCGCGCGAGCTGAAGGCCGACGCCATCGAAGCAATCTTGACCGAGGCAACCGGCGCACCGGACACTCAGCTCGGCAAAGCACTCGACTTCGTCATCCGCTACGCCGCGGATGCGCACTTCGATCAGCTGATTTCAAAAGCGGTCGAAGAGCGCAAATGGCTTGAAGCCTCAGCTCACATCGAGCCGGGGCAAATCGAAGACGAACTCGCGGCAATGGATGCGGCGCTCCGCAAGCAGCTGAGCGTACGCGCCGCCATCGCTGCCGCCGACCTCCATACTGAATGCGCGAACGTTCTCTCCAAAGAGGAGCTGAAGGAACTCTGCGAGCTGCTGGCCACGGGCACCAAGACCGACAACGGTCACCTTGAAGCCCTTACCGCAACGCTGCAGAATGATAATCACCAGCACGTGGCCGAACTGCTGGCGAAGTACTTCCTCGTCGAAAACGGCGAAAAGCTGCGCGCCAGTCTGATGACGAAGAAGCTCAGCACAGAACGGCCGGGCCTGCATTCACGCTGCCAGGAGGCGCAGCAGAATTTCTTCAAGCTCGCGCAGGAAGCGCGGGCCCTGACGCTGATCGATGCCTCGCTCGCACTTTACCAGATCGCGGGCGCCGTTCTCCGCCGCTACGCCGCCGCGCGGAACTCCGCCGGCGCGCTCGACTTCGATGACCTCATTCTGAAAACCCGCGCACTGCTGACGAGCGAAGAAGGCCAAGCGCAATGGGTGCTCTTCAAGCTCGACGGTGGTCTCGATCACATCCTCGTCGACGAAGCCCAGGACACGAGCCCCGAGCAGTGGGAGATCATCTCCTCACTCGCCCGCGAGTTCTTCGGCGATACCGGCGCGGGCGCCTTGACGCGCACCGTCTTCGCGGTCGGCGACGAGAAACAGTCGATCTATTCGTTCCAAGGCGCGGCCCCAAAAATGTTCGCCGAGATGGGCCATCGCTTCGCGACGCTTGCGACTGAGGCGAACCTCGCCTGGAAAACCGTTCCGCTGACACTGTCCTTCCGCACCGTCGCGCCCGTTCTCAATGCCGTCGACCGCGCGTTCTCCGATCCGGTGCGCACGCCGGGACTGACCGCTGCCAACGGCCACATCTCGCACGCCGCCCACCGCACCGGCCATGCAGGGCTCGTCGAAATTTGGCAGACCGAAGTTCCCGATGACACGACGCCCGCGAATCCGTGGGCGCCCCTATCCGACACAAGTGAGCAGTCGCCTGCGAACCGCCTCGCCGATCGCATCGCCGATACGATCAAGTCATGGATCGCGCCGGATAGCAGCGAACGTCTGCTGTCGGAAAACCGTCCGATCCGCGCCGGCGATATCCTGATCCTCGTCCGCAAGCGCAACCCGTTCGCCGTGCCGATGGTGGCCGCACTGAAACGGCGCGGCATTCCCGTGGCTGGCTCCGACCGCGTGCGGCTCACCGAACAGATCGCCGTGCAGGACCTGATGGTGCTCGGCGATTTCCTGACGCTGCCCGAAGACGATCTGGCGCTCGCGACCGTCCTTAAAAGCCCGCTCTTCAACCTCACCGACGATGATCTGCTGACAATCGCGCACGGCCGCAAACGCACGCTGTGGTCGGCTCTGCTCGATAACGCCGACACCCATCCCGCATTGAAAGACGCTGCCGAAACGCTGAAGCGCTGGCGCGCCAAAGCCGACTTCACGCCGCCGTTCGAGTTCTACTCGGGCATTCTCGACCGCGACGGCGGCCGCGAGAAAATGCTGAACCGCCTCGGTCCGGAAGCCGCCGACGTCATCGACGAGTTCCTCGACCTCGCGCTGTCCTACGATGAAGGCGATCCGCCATCGCTGACGCAGTTTCTGACCCAGCTTCGCGCTGCCAATCCCGAGGTAAAGCGCGACATGGAGCACGGCCGCGACGAGGTTCGTGTGATGACCGTCCACGGCGCCAAGGGCCTGGAAGCGCCGATCGTCTTTCTGCCGGACACCTGCACCACCTCGTCCGGCGAAGACGCATCGTCCCGCCTCGTGAAGCTTGCAACAAAGGATGACGGCAAAGCTCCCGAGCTTGTCGTGTGGAGCGTCAAGGGAACGTCACGCGTTCCCGCCATCGAAACCGCGCGCGCCGAGCGCGAAGCCGCGGACCGCGAAGAGCGCAACCGCCTCCTCTACGTCGCGATGACCCGCGCGCGCGACCGGCTCTACATCGCCGGTTTCGAAACGAAGCGCGGGCGCGTTCAAGGCTGCTGGTACGACGTCGCACTCGAAGCCCTGCGTGACTCGATGCGCGAAATCGATCTCGGCGATGGCAAGAAGATCTGGCGCATGGAAGCGCCGCAGATTGCAACGCCGGTAGAACCCAAAAACAATCAGCGCACCGAGCAGAATGCTCAGACGCGTCCGGACTTCGCAACGCGCCGCGCGCCGGCCGAGCCCAAACTTTCGGTGCCCCTCGCGCCGTCGCGCCTCGAGCCGTACGCGCCCGACGCCGAGGGCGAGCCGATCGTCCCCGTCAAACGCGACGCCGCAGCGACGAACGACAGCCCCTCGCCGCTGACAGTCGGCGGCGCCAATCGCTTC
>JAEWGL010000063.1 GCA_023388335.1 Pseudomonadota bacterium
TCCTTCAGGCGCGGGAACATGGTGTAGACGTCTTCCAGCTGCCAGCGGCTGTCCTTGCGCGCGGCGATCTTGAGGTTCTCTTCGACGCTGAGCAGGCGAAAGATGCCGCGATGCTCAGGGACCAGCGCGATACCCTGGCGAGCGATGTCGAAGATCTCACGGCCGACCAACGGCTTGCCGTTGAAGTGGATCTGGCCCTGGCGCGGCCGGACGATGCCAAGGATGCTGCGCAGGGTCGTGGTCTTGCCGGCGCCGTTGCGCCCCAGCAAGGTCACCAGCTCACCGGCCTGGACCGTGAGCGAGACCCCTTCGAGCACGTGGCTCTTGTCGTAGTAGGAATGGATCGAGTCGACGTTGAGCATCAGGCGGCTTCTCCAAGGTAGGCGGTGCGCACGCGTTCGTCGTTGCGCACGAATTCCGGGGTACCCTCGACCAGGATGCGGCCGTGGCTCATGACGGTGATGCGCTGGCTGATGGACATGACGATGCTCATGTTGTGCTCGATCAGCAACACGGTGTGATCACGGCCCAGGTCGCTGATCAGGTCGGTCATCACCGGGATATCGTCGATGCCCATGCCCGAGGTCGGTTCGTCGAGCATCAGCAGGGTGGGGCGGGCGCAGATCGACATGCCGACTTCCAGCACACGCTGCTGGCCGTGGGACAGTTCACCGGCCAAGGTGTCGGCGCGGGTGGTGAGCTTGAGCCGCTCCAGCACCTCATCGGCCATTTCCCAGTGGCTGCGCTTGTGCTCGACGCTGCGCCAGAAGTTCAGCGCGCCCAGGCCATCGCGGCCCTGGGCCGCCAAGCGCAGGTTCTCGCGCACGCTGAGGTTCTGGAACAGGCTGGTGAGCTGGAACGAGCGCGCCATGCCCAGCGCGACACGGCCGTGGGAGGGCTTGCGGATGATGTCGCGGCCGTTGAAGACGATCTTGCCACCGGTGGCCTGGCGCTCGCCGGTCAGGCAGTGAAACAGGCTGGTCTTGCCGGCGCCATTGGGGCCGATCACGGTGTGGATGGTGCCGGCGCGCACCTTCAGGTCGACCCCATCGACGGCGCGAAACGGCCCATAGGCCAGCTCCAGGCCATGGGTTTGCAGGAGGTATTCACTCATCACAAGGTCTCCTTGGTCTTGGCGTTGAACAGACGCGGCGGGCAGATACGCTTGGCCAGATCGGCCAGGCCGCCCCACAGGCCACCGCGCATGAACACCACCACCAGAATCAGGATGATCCCCAGCAGCATCAGCCAACGGGGCCAGAGCTCCGAGAGCACGTCGCCGAGCAAGACGATGGCGCCCGCGCCGAGCAGCGAACCGAACAGCGAGCCGGTGCCGCCGACAATGGTCATGATCAGGATGTTCTCGGACATCATCAGGTCGATGTTCGACAGTGGTGCGAAGTGCAGCAGCATGGCGTACAGCGCCCCGGCAATCCCGGTGATGGCGCCCGACAGCATGAACACCAGGATCTTGAAGTGGCGCACGTCGTAGCCGATGGCCGCGGCGCGGGTTTCGTTCTCGCGGATCGCCAGCAGGGTGCTGCCGAACGGCGAACGGATCACCCGCAGCGCACCGATGAAGATCAGCAGGAACAGCACCGCGACGAAGGCATAAAAGTGCCGCGGCTCGCCAAGGTCGACCAGGACGTGGCCGGCAATGGCCAGGTTGGGCCGTGGCACCTCGAGCAGGCCGTTGTCGCCACCGGTCCAGTCGCTGAGGGTGTAGGCCAGGAAATAGGCCATCTGGCTGAAGGCCAGGGTCAGCATGACGAAATAGATGCCCTTGCGGCGAATCGCCAAGGCGCCGACCAGCAGGGCCAGCAGCGCGCCGAACACCGCCGCGCCGAGCAGCGCGCTGAGCAGTCCCCAGTGCAGATGGATCATCAACAGCGCGGCCCCGTAGGCACCGACACCGAAGAAGATGCCCTGGCCGAACGACAGCAGCCCGGTATAGCCCAGCAGCAGGTTACAGGCCAGCGCGGCCAGGGCGAAGATCAGGATCTCGGTGGCCAGGGTCGCCGACGGCAGGATCAGGGGCAGGCCGATCAGGCTGGCGACCAGCAGTACCAGCAGGGCAGGGTTGCGGCCCTTGGCCAAGGGCAGTGGATTCTTCTCGCTCATCTTCATGCTCTCCCGAACAGGCCATAAGGACGCACCAGAATCACCGCCGCCATGGCGCCATAGATCATCAGGCTGGCGCCTTGTGGCCAGAGGCTGGACATCATGCTTTGCACCACCCCCACCAGCAGGCCGCCGACCAACGCGCCGCCGAACGAGCCCATGCCGCCGATCACCACCACCACGAAGGCGATGCCGAGGATCTCGGGACCGACGAACGGCTGGGCGCCGCGCAGCGGGGCGAACAGCACCCCGGCAAGTCCGGCCAGCCCCACCCCGAGGGCAAACGTCAGCGAGAACAGGCGGAAGATGTTGGTGCCCAGCAGCGATACCGTCTCGGTGCTTTCACTGCCGGCGCGTACCAGGGCACCGAAGCGCGTGCGTTCGAGCAGCAGCCACAGGCCCAGGCCAACCAGCGCGGCGAAGCCGATGAGGAACAGCCGGTAATAGGGGTAGATGAACTCGCCGATGATCAGCACGCCGCGCAGCTCCTGCGGCACGGCGATGTTCTTGCCGACCGGGCCCCAGATCAGCACCGAGGCTTCCTGGATGATCAGCGCGATGCCCAGGGTGACGAGGATCTGGAAGGTGTGCGGCAGATGATAGATGCGCTTGATCAGCAGCCGCTCCACCGCCCAGGCCAGCACCGCGACGGCCAGCGGCGCCAGCACCAGGGCCAGCCAGAAATTGCCGGTTAGGGCCACCGCGGTGTAGCACAGGTAGGCACCCAGCAGGAAAAACGCGCCGTGGGCGAAGTTGACGAAGTTGAGCAGGCCGAAAATGATCGTCAGGCCCACGGCGATGAGGAAGTAGATCATCCCCAGGCCCAGGCCGTTGAGCAGCTGGAACAGGTACAGATTGAGCATGGACGTGCCCTCTGCAGCGCGCCGGGCGGCTGCATGGTGTGGTGTTTGGGACAAACGCCGTGGCTCAGGCCAGGGCGCAACCGGTGTGATCGACCTCGATGAACGAGCGGCCGGCGCTGAGCAGCTCGGCCAGGTCATCCTCGTCGCGCATCTGCGCCTGGGCTTTGCCGCGCAGCAGGTAGTAGTCCTTGAGAACCTGGTGATCACCCGGGCGAATCAGTTCCTCGCCGGTGGGGCCTTGGTAACGCATGCCCTGCAGGGTGCGGGACACGGTCGGGCCGTCGAAGGTGCCGGCCTTGGCGATGGCATCGAGCATCACCCGGGTGCCGATGTAATCCGCCGCCAGCGGGTAGTTGGGGTTGATGCCATAGGCCTTGCGGGTGGCCTCGACCAGCGCCTTGTTCATCGGCGTATCGACCTGGTGCCAGTATTGCGCGCCCAGGTACACGCCCTCGAGCACGTCGCTGCCCAGCTCCTGGAACTGGTCCAGGCCAGCGGACCATACCAGCAGCACCTTCATGCGTTCCTTGATGCCGAAGTTCACCGCCTGGCGCAAGGCATTGGATGACTGGCTGCCAAAGTTCAGCAACACCAGCACGTCGGGCTTGGCGGCAATGGCGTTGGTCAGGTAACCGGAGAATTCCTGCTCCTGCAGGGAGTGATAGCTGTTGCCGATGTGCTCGACGCCGAACTCCTTGAACACCTTGCGCGCATTGTCCAGCAGGGCGTCGCCGAACACGTACTGCGGGGTGATGGTGTACCAGCGCTTGGCTTGCGGCAGCTGGCGGATCATCGGCACCAGGGTTTCGCGGATGGCGCCATAGGTCGGCACCGACCAGCGGAAGGTCGCGGCGTTGCAGTCCTTGCCGGTGATCTCGTCGGCGCCCACCGGGGTCATGAACACGCCGCCAACCTTGTTGATCTCCTTGGACACCGCCAGGGCCGAGGACGACAGGGTGCAGCCCTGGAAAAAGCGTGCGCCATCCTGGCCGATGGCTTCCTGGACCTTGCGCACCGCCTTGCCGGCGTTGCCCTCGGTGTCGATGACCTTGTACTTGAGAGGCCTGCCGAGCAGTTGTGGGTACTCGGCGATCGCCAGGCGCGAGCCCATGTCGGCGTACTTGCCGTAGCTGGCGAAGGCGCCGGACATCGATTTGAGTCCGTAGAAGGTGATCGGTTCGTCGGCGAATGCCCGGTGCATCCCAAGGGGGAGGCTACCTACGGCACCCAGGGCAAGGCCTGCCTTGAGCAGGGTACGTCTTTGCATGAATAACTCCTTGGTTCTGGTTATTAGGCAGGAGTGGCAATGACAAAGCGGGTACGGCCGGGCCTGTGCGCAGGCCTCTATCCAGGCGTGATCAGTGGTTGTGTTCGAACTCCAGCAGGAAGTGACGGGCAACCTCGCCTTCCAGCGCGGTCATGTGGTGTTGGGCATCGCACATGTGCTCGTGCATCAGCCGGCGCACGGCCGGCTCATCGGCGGCGCGCAGGGCCAGCAGCAGGTGCTTGTGGTAATCGATGTTGGCGGCGGCGAACTCCTGGCGCTTGGGCAAGTAGGCCTTCTTCAGCACCACCAGGTCGCGCAGCAGGTCGTTGAGGAATACCGCCATGAAGCGCAGCAGCGGATTGGGGCAGCGCCGGGCCAGCAGGGTGTGGAATTCCAGTTCCGCCAGGCGCTGTTCGCGCTGGCCTTCTTCGCTGTCTTCCGGGGTGCTGCAGAAATCGATGTTGGCCTGTAGCGCGGCATAGTCCTCGTCGCTCAACTGGCCCATCACCGACACCGCCAGCTCCACCTCGATGACCTTGCGCAGCTGGTACACCTGTTCACCGTCCAGATGCTGGAAGTGCAGGTAATTGCGCAAGGCGCGGCTGGCGGGCTCGGTGCCTGCCTCGTTGAGGTAGGCGCCGCCACTCGGACCGGTGCGGGTGTTGACCAGGCCTTCGACCTCCAAAGCCTTGAGCGCCTCGCGGGCGGTGCCCTTGGAGCATTCGAAGTGCCCCATCAGCTCACGTTCGGTCGGCAGTCGATCGCCAGGGCGCAGCGCCTCGGTGACGATCGAGCGCTTGACCGATTCGACGATCACGTCGGAGAGCTTCTGACGCCTGCGCTTGGTGATGGGTTTGAGCATGTCGGCTATTTTTCGTATTTATGCGGATAAATAGTACTTAATGGCCTTTGGCACTTCGGGTCAACAGGTGAGTAGGGGTATGGGTCGTAAACAGTGTGAAAGGGTCGGTGAGAGATAACATTCGCAGCGACTGGCGCTGTGCCTAAAAGCGTTCCCGCGCCGAGGGGGCGCAGAACAACCGTAAATCGAACGATCGGACATTGCAGGTCTACGGCCGCTTCGCGGCCGATCGCGGCGCAAGGCCGCTCAGACGGGGAGCTGCCGCCGATGGATACCGAGGATCAGCCTTGTTTCCCGGGGCCTTGTTCCAGGTGCGCCTGGCTGCAGTACCACTGGCTACCCAGGCGCAGGGCGCGGTCATTGGGCAGGTGCACGCCGCAATGGGCGCAGCGGACCATCTTCAGCGGGTCATCGAGGGCGTTGTTGGGGCGCGATTGTTGGCTGATCTTGAACTTGCGCCACAGCCAGAACGCGGCGGCGATCAGGGCGATCCAGAAAAGTAGGCGAACCATGGTGTCCAGCTTGTCGAGATAAAGAACTGACAGTCTAGGGCCCGGCCATGAAAAAAGGGAGGCCTGGCCTCCCTTAATCTGTTGCGCGTGCTGTCAGTCGAACAGACCGAAGGTCATGTAGCTGAACCAGGAACGGTTCTGCTCGGCTTCTTTCGGGCCTTCTGGCTCGATCGGGTTGCCGTCTTCGTCCTTGGGCAGCAGCTCTCGCGGGATTTCGGACTTGGCGTCCTGGTATTGCTTGATCACGTCCTGGTTGGCGCGGGTCCCGCCCGGTGGCAGCGGCGTGTCGGATTCGATCAGGCCCAGGGTCGCCTTGGACAGCCAGGAACGGTTGTCGGCTTCGTCCTGCTGAGGCTCGAACTTGCCATCGACCAGGCTTGGGTGGTCAGGGTAGTTGAGCTTGAGGGCTTCCAGGCTGGTCGCCGCCAGTTCGTCCAGGTGCAGGCGCTGGTAGGCCTCGACCATCACCGCCAGGCCGTCGCCGACCGAGGGGGTTTCCTGGAAGTTCTCGACCACGTAGCGGCCACGGTTGGCGGCGGCGACGTAGGCCTGGCGGCTCAGGTAGTAGTCGGCGACGTGGATCTCGTAGGACGCCAGCAGGTTGCGCAGGTAGATCATGCGCTGCTTGGCGTCCGGGGCGTAGCGGCTGTTGGGGAAGCGGCTGGTGAGCTGGGCGAACTCGTTGTAGGAGTCGCGCGCGGCACCCGGGTCACGCTTGGTCATGTCCAGCGGCAGAAAGCGCGCCAGCAGGCCACGGTCCTGGTCGAACGAGGTCAGGCCCTTGAGATAGTAGGCGTAGTCGACGTTCGGATGCTGCGGGTGCAGGCGGATGAAGCGCTCGGCGGCGGACTTGGCGGCCTCCGGCTCGGCATTCTTGTAGTTGGCGTAGATCAGCTCGAGCTGCGCCTGGTCGGCGTAGCGGCCAAAGGGATAGCGCGACTCCAGGGCCTTCAGCTTGCTGGTGGCGCTGGTGTAGCTGTGGTTGTCCAGATCGGCCTGCGCCTGCTGGTACAGCTCGGCTTCGCTCAGGTTTTCGTCGATGACTTCCTTCGAAGAACACGCAGCGGTCAGTCCAAGGATGGCGATCAGCAGCAGGTGTTTCACTTGCATGGCGGCTTGCGTCCCTTTGACGGCCGCTGTCTTGGGCGGTGCCGTCCTGTTATGATGAGGCCCCCGGGGAGACCCCCGGGGCAAAAGAAGCCGTATTTAACCACAAGCGCGCAGCTGAAACCAAAGGCTGTGCCGCCCGCTGATTCGAGCATGTCCGAGATCATTCAACTTAGCGCAGAAGTGCCGTCCGAACTGGGCGGTCAACGCCTCGACCAGGTGGCCGCCCAATTGTTCGCCGAGTACTCGCGTTCGCGCCTGTCCTCCTGGATCAAAGAAGGCCGTTTGACGGTCGATGGCGCGGCCGTGCGCCCGCGCGACATCGTCCACGGCGGTGCCGTGCTGGCCCTTGAGGCCGAGCAGGAAGCCCAGGGCGAGTGGGTGGCCCAGGATATCGAGCTGGACATCGTCTATGAAGACGACCATATCCTGGTCATCAACAAGCCGGCCGGCCTGGTGGTCCACCCGGCGGCAGGCCACGCCGACGGCACCTTGCTCAACGCCCTGCTGCACCACGTGCCGGACATCATCAATGTACCGCGCGCCGGCATCGTCCATCGCCTGGACAAGGACACCACTGGCCTGATGGTGGTGGCCAAGACCTTGCAGGCGCAGACCAATCTGGTTGCCCAGTTGCAGAGCCGCAGTGTCAGCCGCATCTATGAGTGCATCGTGATTGGCGTCGTCACTGCCGGCGGCAAGATCAACGCGCCGATTGGCCGCCATGGCGGACAGCGCCAGCGTATGGCGGTGACCGAAGGCGGCAAGCCAGCGGTCAGCCACTACCGCGTGCTTGAGCGCTTCCGCTCGCACACCCACGTACGGGTCAAGCTGGAGACCGGCCGCACGCACCAGATCCGCGTGCACATGGCTCACGTGAACTTCCCGCTGGTCGGTGATCCGGTCTACGGCGGGCGTTTCCGTATTCCGCCAGCGGCCAACCCGTCGATGGTCGACGCGCTCAAGACGTTCCCGCGCCAGGCCCTGCATGCACGGTTCCTTGAGCTGGATCACCCCGAAACCGGCAAGCGCATCGGTTGGGAGTCCTCGCTGCCTGATGACTTCGTCTGGCTGTTGTCGCTGCTCAAGCAGGACCGCGAGAGCTTTATCGGATGAACGGTCTGACGCAGTCGCTGCTGTTTCCCGACTGGCCGGCTCCGGCCTCGGTACGCGCCTGTGTCACGACCCGGGCAGGTGGTGTCAGCCTGCCTCCCTACGACAGTTTCAACCTCGGTGATCATGTCGGTGACGACCCGGCCGCCGTCGCTGAAAACCGACGTCGACTGAGCGAAACGTTCGCCATCCAGCCGGCCTGGCTCAAGCAGGTGCATGGCCTGGCCGTGGCTGATGCCGACCCCTCGCGCGTCGTTGAAGCAGACGCCAGCTGGACCCAGACGCCCGCTGTTGCCTGCGCGGTAATGACCGCCGATTGCCTGCCAGTGCTGTTCTGCGACCGTGCCGGCACGCGCGTGGCCGCCGCCCATGCCGGTTGGCGCGGGCTGGCCGGCGGCGTGCTCGAGGCCACCCTGGACACCCTGGGCGTGCCCGTCGAGGACGTGCTGGCCTGGTTGGGTCCGGCCATCGGTCCCCAGGCATTCGAAGTCGGCCTGGAAGTGCGCGAGGCCTTCACCGCCGCTCACCCGAGGGCCGCCGACGCCTTCGTCGAGGGCGAGCGTCCCGGCAAGCTGATGGCCGACATCTATGCCCTGGCGCGCGTGCGCCTGGCCGCCCGAGGCGTCACTGCCGTGTACGGGGGCGGATATTGCACCGTCAGCGATCCACGCTTCTTCTCCTACCGGCAGACCCCGCAAGGTGGCCGTTTCGCCTCTCTGGTCTGGCTGGCGCCACGCTGATCCCTGCTGACCCAGGTCAATCCCGCTAAGCTTGAATCTTCCAGAAACAACCCAATCTACTGGGTATCTCTGGCAGGTTCTTCTTCATCAGGTGTGTCCATCGCTCCGGCCTGCCCATAAAGGAAGGTAACTTATGCGAATAGACCGTTTGACCAGCAAGCTGCAACTGGCGTTGTCCGACGCCCAATCCCTGGCCGTTGGCATGGACCATCCAGCCATCGAACCGCTGCACCTGCTGCAGGCCCTTATCGACCAGCAAGGTGGCTCGATCCGGCCGCTGCTGATGCAGGTGGGCTTCGACATCAACAGCCTGCGCAAGGCGTTGACCAAAGAGCTCGACCAACTGCCGAAAATCCAGAATCCCACCGGCGACGTCAACATGTCGCAGGACCTGGCGCGCCTGCTCAACCAGGCTGACCGCCTGGCCCAGCAGAAGGGTGACCAGTTCATTTCCAGCGAGCTGGTGCTGCTCGCCGCCATGGACGAGCACAGCAAGCTCGGCAAGCTGCTGCTCGGCCAGGGCGTAAGCAAGAAGGCGCTGGAGAATGCCATCAGCAACCTGCGCGGCGGCGAGGCCGTCAACGACGCCAACGCCGAGGAATCACGCCAGGCCTTGGACAAGTACACCGTCGACCTCACCAAGCGCGCGGAGGAGGGCAAGCTCGACCCGGTCATCGGCCGTGACGACGAGATCCGCCGTACCGTGCAGGTGCTGCAGCGGCGTACCAAGAACAACCCGGTGCTGATCGGTGAGCCCGGCGTGGGCAAGACGGCCATCGCTGAAGGCTTGGCCCAGCGCATCATCAACGGCGAAGTGCCCGACGGTCTCAAGGGCAAGCGCCTGCTTTCCCTGGACATGGGCGCGCTGATCGCTGGGGCCAAATTCCGCGGCGAGTTCGAAGAGCGTCTCAAGGGCCTGCTCAACGAGCTGTCCAAGCAGGAAGGACAGATCATCCTGTTCATCGACGAGCTGCACACCATGGTCGGCGCCGGCAAGGGCGAGGGCTCGATGGATGCCGGCAACATGCTCAAGCCGGCCCTGGCCCGTGGTGAACTGCACTGCGTCGGCGCGACCACGCTCAACGAGTACCGCCAGTACATCGAGAAAGACGCGGCCTTGGAGCGGCGCTTCCAGAAGGTGCTGGTGGAGGAGCCGAGCGAGGAAGACACCATCGCCATCCTGCGTGGCCTCAAGGAGCGCTATGAGGTGCACCACAAGGTGGCCATCACCGACGGCGCGATCATCGCCGCGGCCAAGCTCAGCCACCGTTACATCACCGACCGCCAGCTGCCGGACAAGGCCATCGACCTGATCGACGAAGCGGCCAGCCGCATCCGCATGGAGATCGACTCCAAGCCCGAAGTGCTCGACCGCCTCGAGCGTCGCCTGATCCAGCTCAAGGTCGAATCCCAGGCCCTGAAGAAGGAAGAGGACGAGGCGGCGAAGAAGCGCCTGGAGAAGCTGACCGAGGACATTGCCCGGCTGGAGCGCGAGTATTCCGACCTGGAAGAGGTCTGGGCCTCCGAGAAGGCCGAGGTACAAGGTTCGGCGCAGATCCAGCAGAAAATCGAGCAGTCGCGCCAGGAGCTCGAGGCCGCCCGCCGGCGCGGCGACCTGAGCCGCATGGCCGAGCTGCAGTATGGCGTCATCCCGGATCTGGAGCGCAGCCTGCAGATGGTCGACCAGCACGGCAAGGCCGAAAACCAGCTGCTGCGCAACAAGGTCACCGAGGAAGAAATCGCCGAGGTGGTCTCCAAGTGGACCGGCATCCCGGTGGCCAAGATGCTCGAAGGCGAGCGCGAGAAGCTGCTGAAGATGGAAGACCTGTTGCACCAGCGCGTGATCGGCCAGAACGAGGCGGTGACCGCCGTGGCCAACGCCGTCCGGCGTTCGCGCGCCGGGCTGTCCGACCCGAACCGGCCCAGCGGCTCGTTCCTCTTCCTGGGCCCCACGGGTGTGGGCAAGACCGAGCTGTGCAAGGCGTTGGCGGAGTTCTTGTTCGACACCGAAGAGGCCATGGTGCGCATCGACATGTCCGAGTTCATGGAGAAGCATTCCGTCGCTCGCCTGATCGGCGCGCCGCCTGGTTACGTCGGTTATGAAGAGGGCGGTTACCTGACCGAGGCGGTACGCCGCAAGCCTTACTCGGTGGTGCTGCTGGACGAGGTCGAGAAAGCTCACCCAGATGTCTTCAACGTGCTGTTGCAAGTGCTCGAGGACGGTCGCCTGACCGACAGCCATGGCCGTACGGTGGACTTTCGCAACACCGTGATCGTGATGACCTCCAACCTGGGGTCGGCACAGATCCAGGAGCTGGTCGGTGACCGCGAGGCCCAGCGGGCCGCGGTGATGGATGCCGTGAGCGCGCACTTCCGGCCCGAGTTCATCAACCGGATCGACGAGGTCGTGGTGTTCGAGCCTTTGGGCCGCGAGCAGATCGCCGGGATCACCGAGATCCAGCTGGGCCGTTTGCGCAGCCGCCTAGCCGAGCGCGAGCTGAGCATCGAGCTGAGCCCCGAGGCCTTGGACAAGCTCATCGCCGTGGGCTACGACCCCGTGTATGGTGCGCGTCCGCTCAAGCGCGCGATCCAGCGCTGGATCGAGAACCCGCTGGCGCAGCTGATCCTGTCCGGCAAGTTCCTGCCCGGCACGCCGATCACCGCCACGGTCGAAGGCGAGGACATCGTTTTCGCCTGATCCATGCGCGGGACAAGAAGGCCTCGGAAATCGAGGCCTTTTTTTGTCTGTCGGAAGGTGATCGATACACAAAACCTGCAGAAGCGGGCTTGCCCGCGATAGTACCTCCCGGTGCGCCAGGAGCGTCGGGTCTGCCGCAATCGCGGGCGAGCCAGCGGCTATTTGGATAACCTGTTGTCGAGGTTGAAATTTTTCTTTGCATTTTCCATCAAGTGCTTTTAATATGCGCCCCGCTGTCACTCACCACGCAGAAGCCGGCAACAGAGGTTTCTGAAAACAATTTGCAAATCAGTAAGTTGAATGCAAATTAGGGGTTGACAAGGGTTTTGAAGGTTGTAGAATAGCGCGCCTCAGAGACATGAACGCAGCGATGCACAAGGTCGAAGGGTTCGAAGCGATACAGACTTCGAAGCAAGCAGTAAACGTTGTACGAGTATCAGTTCCGCGATAGCTCAGTCGGTAGAGCAAATGAC
>JAEWGL010000103.1 GCA_023388335.1 Pseudomonadota bacterium
CGTCGAGCCGGGCCAGGCCAAGAACACCTACGGCACCGGCTGCTTCTTGCTGATGAACACCGGCGCTCAGGCGGTCACTTCATCCCACGGCCTGCTCACGACCATCGCCTGCGGTCCGCGTGGCGAAGTCGCCTACGCCCTGGAAGGCGCCGTGTTCAATGGCGGCTCCACGGTGCAATGGTTGCGCGACGAACTGAAGATCGTCAACGACGCCCACGACACCGAGTACTTCGCCAACAAGGTCAAAGACAGCAACGGCGTATACCTGGTCCCGGCCTTCACCGGCCTCGGTGCGCCGTACTGGGACCCATATGCCCGTGGCGCGTTGTTCGGCCTGACCCGCGGGGTCAAGGTCGATCACATCATCCGTGCTGCGCTGGAGTCGATCGCCTACCAGACCCGCGACGTGCTCGATGCCATGCAGCAAGACTGCGGCCAGCGCCTGAGCGAGCTACGGGTAGACGGCGGTGCCGTGGCCAACAACTTCCTCATGCAGTTCCAGGCCGACATCCTCGGCACGTGCGTGGAGCGTCCACAGATGCGCGAAACCACTGCCCTCGGCGCCGCCTACCTGGCGGGCCTGGCCTGTGGCTTCTGGAGCGGCCTGGATGAACTGCGCGACAAGGCGATCATCGAACGCGAGTTCAGCCCGCAGTTGGACGAGGCGCAGAAAGAGAAGCTCTACGCGGGCTGGCTGAAGGCTGTCGACCGTACTCGCGACTGGGAATCGCACCAGGAATAGCCGCAAGCTCCAAGCTGCAAGTAAAAGCCAGTTAGCGATAGTTTACCTGGCTCCCCTGATATCGAGTCGAAAGCTGCAGGCGAAGACAACACGTCTTCCTTGTAGCTTGTAGATTGCAGCTTGCAGCTTGCAGCTTGTAACTGCTTTTTGCTTTTATGGCAGACTTTGTCCGGCAGCCCCTAAGGACCGCCCATGAACCTGCCTCCCCGCCAACAACAAATCCTCGAACTGGTGCGCGAACGCGGCTACGTCAGTATCGAGGAAATGGCACAGTTGTTCGTCGTCACGCCGCAAACCATCCGCCGTGATATCAACCAGCTTGCCGAAGCCAACCTGCTGCGCCGCTACCACGGTGGTGCCGCCTACGACTCGAGCATCGAAAACACCGCCTATGCCATGCGCGCCGACCAGATGCGCGACGAAAAGCAACGCATCGCCGATGCCGTGGCCAAACAGATTCCCGACCATGCCTCGCTGTTCATCAATATCGGCACCACCACCGAGTCCATTGCCCGCGCGCTGCTCAATCACAACCACCTGAAGATCATCACCAACAATTTGCACGTGGCCTCGATCCTCAGCGCCAAGGATGATTTCGAAGTGCAGCTGGCCGGTGGCACCGTGCGCCGTGACGGCGGCGTGGTCGGCCAGGCGAGTGTCGACTTCATCAACCAGTTCAAGGTCGATTTCGCCTTGGTGGGCATCAGCGGCATCGACGAAGATGGCAGCCTGCTGGACTTCGATTATCAGGAAGTACGGGTGTCCCAGGCGATCATTACCAATGCCCGCCAGGTGATCCTCGCCGCCGACTCCAGCAAGTTCGGCCGCAATGCCATGGTGCGCCTGGGCTCGATCAGCCTGGTCGACTGCCTGGTGACCGACCAGGCACCCTCTGCCCCCCTCACCGATCTGCTCAACCAGCACAAGATTCGCCTGGACCTGGTCTGAGCCGCGGACGCCACCGTAACGGTGGCGTCCCGCCATTAGCGGTATGCGCCGTTTTCACATTATGTTCGTTCGATCAGTATTTTCTATGGAAAGTGACTGGCGACACCTCCTTCATTGCGCTAGTATTTTCGAAAACGAACATTGATGTTCACATTCGATGTGAAACGCTCCCGGAGGCCTTGCCGTGTCCCAGACTTCTTCGTCCCAGCCGCCCCTTGCCGATTGCTATGACCTCGCCGTGATCGGCGGGGGGATCAATGGCGTGGGCATTGCCGCCGACGCAGCCGGACGCGGCCTATCGGTCTTCCTATGCGAAAAGGATGACCTTGCCAGCCACACTTCCTCGGCCAGCAGCAAGCTGATCCACGGTGGCCTGCGTTACCTGGAGCATTACGAATTCCGTCTGGTGCGCGAAGCCCTGGCCGAGCGTGAAGTGTTGTTGGCCAAGGCGCCGCACATCGTCAAGCCGATGCGTTTCGTCCTACCGCATCGTCCGCACCTGCGTCCGGCCTGGATGATCCGCGCCGGCCTGTTCCTCTACGATCACCTGGGCAAGCGCAAGCAGCTGGGTGCCTCGCGCAGCCTGCGCTTCGGCCCGGGCAATCCGCTCAAGCCGGCGATCACCCGCGGCTTCGAATACGCCGACTGCGCGGTGGATGACGCCCGCCTGGTAGTGCTCAATGCCATGGCGGCCCGCGAACATGGCGCGCACATCCGCACCCGTACCCGTTGCCTCAGCGCCGAGCGTGTCGATGGCCTGTGGCAGGTCGAACTGCAGCATGCCGATGGCAGCCGCCAGCGCATCCACGCCCGCGCCCTGGTCAACGCGGCAGGCCCCTGGGTGGCCAGCTTCATCAAGGATGACCTGCGTCTCGATGCGCCCTACGGCATCCGCCTGATCCAGGGCAGCCACCTGATCGTGCCGCGCCTGTATGAAAGCGAACATGCCTACATCCTGCAGAACGAAGACCAGCGCATCGTCTTCGCCATTCCGTACCTCGAGCGCTTCACCCTGATCGGCACCACCGACCGTGAATACACCGGCGACCCGGCCAAGGTGGCAATCACCGATACCGAAACCGACTACATCCTCAAAGTGGTCAACGGGCACTTCAACCACCAGCTCAGCCGCAGCGACATCCTGCACACTTATTCGGGGGTACGTCCGCTGTGCAACGACGAATCGGACAATCCGTCAGCGGTCACCCGTGACTACACCCTGGCGCTGTCCGCCAGCACCGGCGAAGCACCGCTGCTGTCCGTGTTTGGCGGCAAGCTGACCACCTACCGCAAGCTGGCCGAGTCGGCGATGACCGAGCTCAAGCCATTCTTCACCCAGATGCGCGGCAGCTGGACCGCCAGTGCGCCGCTGCCTGGCGGCGAGCAGATGACCACGGTGCAGGCCTTGGTCGATGCCATCCTGGCCCAGTGCGGCTGGCTGCCGGTCGACATTGCCCGGCGTTGGGCGCAAACCTACGGCAGCCGCGTCTGGCGCCTGCTCGAAGGTGTGAACGGGCCGGAAGACTTGGGCGCGGCCATCGGCGGCGGCCTGTTTACCCGTGAGGTGGACTACCTGCGCAGCGAAGAATGGGCGATCGGCGCCGATGACATCCTCTGGCGCCGCAGCAAGCTGGGCCTGTTCATCAGCGAGGCCGAACAACAGGCGTTGCGTGACTACCTGCAGCAGCTCGAACTGAAGCGCGCGCGCGTTCAGGCTGCCTGAGACGCTTGAAAATCGCGGGGGGCAGGACGGCACGCCGTCTTCCCCGCGACAGCATCTGACCTTCAACTCATTCGGGTTTCCGAACAAAAATCACCCATCCGTTCGGCAACCCGGACGGAAAGCCGTTCTCGCGCACCCTCAAAAAAGATTAATCCCCAGTCTTTACACGGCGTTATGATCGCATCCAGGGCTTGGCATGAGTCATGCTCTACACTCACTACCCGAATACACCACCGCTTCATGCTGTGTTCGTTGAACGAAGAGTCCGCCAACGGCTCCATAAAAAAAACAACGTCGAGGAAAATTTGATGCGTATCGTTCGTCACCTGTTGGGCGCCGCCATCGCGGCCGCCGTCATCAGTTCGCCCGCCATGGCCGAAGAACTGACCGGCACCCTCAATAAGATCAAGAACTCGGGCACCATCACTCTGGGGCACCGTGACTCTTCCATTCCGTTCTCCTATATCGCCGATGCTTCGGGCAAGCCCGTAGGCTACTCCCATGACATCCAGGTCGCCATTGTCGAGCATCTGAAAAAACAGCTCGACGCGCCTGATCTCAAGGTCAAATACAACCTGGTCACCTCGCAGACGCGCATCCCGCTGGTCCAGAACGGCACCGTCGACGTGGAGTGCGGTTCCACCACCAACAATGTCGAGCGTCAGCAACAGGTCGATTTCTCGGTCGGGATCTTCGAAGTCGGCACCCGGCTGCTGGCCAAGAAGAACTCCCAGTACAAGGACTTCCCAGACCTGGCCGGCAAGAACGTGGTGACTACCGCCGGTACCACGTCCGAGCGCCTGCTCAAGGCCATGAACGCCGACAAGCAGATGAAGATGAACGTCATCTCGGCCAAGGACCATGGCGAGTCGTTCCAGATGCTCGAATCGGGCCGCGCCGTGGCCTTCATGATGGACGATGCCCTGCTCGCCGGCGAAATGGCCAAGGCCAAGAAGCCTGAGGATTGGGCCGTGACCGGCACGCCGCAGTCGTATGAAATCTACGGATGCATGGTGCGCAAGGGGGACGCGCCCTTCAAGAAGGCGGTCGATGACGCCATCGTCGCGCTCTACAAGTCGGGCGAGATCAACAAGATCTACGACAAATGGTTCACCCAGCCTGTGCCGCCTAAAGGTCTGAACCTCAACTTCCCGATGAGCGACGAGCTCAAGGAATTGATCGCCAACCCGACCGACAAAGCGGCAGACGACAAGAAGTCCTGACCCCCAGATAGTGGCCTGCCGCTCGACGCGAGCACGAATTAACCTGCAGGCCACTCGATAGTGTCTAACCTTTCACCCGAGGGCGCGTGCCGCCCTCGGTTGCTAGAAGGTGCCCGTGAAACAACCGATCTGAGGGGAAATCCCGATGAATTACAACTGGGACTGGGGCGTGTTCTTCAAGTCCACCGGCGTGGGCAGCGAAACCTACCTGGACTGGTATCTCACCGGCCTGGGGTGGACCATTGCCATCGCCATTGCCGCCTGGATCATCGCGCTGTTGCTGGGTTCGCTGCTCGGTGTGATGCGCACGGTGCCGAATCGCCTGGTATCGGGCATCGCCACCGCCTATGTGGAACTGTTCCGTAACGTACCCTTGCTGGTGCAGCTGTTCATCTGGTACTTCCTGGTACCCGACCTGCTGCCCGAGGGTTTGCAGGAATGGTTCAAGCAGGACCTCAATCCGACCACCTCGGCATTGATCAGCGTGGTCATCTGCCTGGGCCTGTTCACCGCCGCGCGGGTCTGCGAACAGGTACGTACCGGCATCCAGGCGTTGCCTCGTGGCCAAGAAGCCGCCGCGCGAGCCATGGGCTTCAGCCTGGCCCAGATCTACAACAACGTGCTGCTGCCCCAGGCCTACCGGATCATCATTCCACCGCTGACCTCCGAATTCTTGAACGTGTTCAAGAACTCCTCGGTGGCTTCGCTGATCGGCTTGATGGAGCTGCTGGCCCAGACCAAGCAGACCGCCGAATTCTCCGCCAACCTGTTCGAGGCCTTCACCCTGGCCACGCTGATCTATTTCACCCTGAACATGGGCCTGATGTTGCTCATGCGCCTGGTCGAGAAGAAAGTCGCGGTGCCCGGCCTGATCTCCGTGGGGGGTAAATGATGGAAATGGACTTCTCTAGCATCATCCCCGCCCTGCCCTCGCTGTGGAACGGGATGGTCATGACCCTGCAGCTGATGGTCATGGGCGTGGTCGGCGGCATCGTCCTGGGGACCCTCCTGGCGCTGATGCGCCTGTCCTCGAACAAGCTGATGTCGAACATTGCCGGCGCCTACGTCAACTACTTCCGCTCGATCCCGCTGCTGTTGGTGATTACCTGGTTCTACCTGGCGGTGCCCTTCGTGCTGCGCTGGATCACCGGTGAAGATACCCCCGTGGGTGCCTTCACTTCCTGCGTGGTGGCCTTCATGATGTTCGAGGCCGCCTACTTCTGCGAGATCGTGCGGGCTGGCGTGCAGTCGATCTCCAAGGGGCAGATGGGCGCTGCCCAGGCCCTGGGCATGAGCTACGGCCAGACCATGCGCCTGATCATCCTGCCCCAGGCGTTTCGCAAGATGACCCCGCTGTTGCTGCAGCAAAGCATCATCCTGTTCCAGGACACCTCGCTGGTCTACACCGTGGGCCTGGTGGACTTCCTCAACTCGGCACGTGCCAGCGGCGACATCATCGGACGCTCCCATGAGTTCCTGATCTTCGCCGGCGTGGTCTATTTCCTCATCAGTTTCTCCGCTTCCTGGTTGGTCAAGCGTCTGCAGAGAAGGATAACCGTATGATTTCCATCAAGAACGTCAACAAGTGGTACGGGGACTTCCAGGTTCTGACCGACTGCAACACCGAAGTCAAGAAAGGTGAAGTGGTGGTGGTCTGCGGACCGTCCGGCTCGGGCAAGTCGACCCTGATCAAATGCGTGAACGCCCTGGAGCCCTTCCAGAAGGGTGACATCGTGGTCGACGGTACCTCGATCGCCGACCCCAAGACCAACCTGCCCAAGCTGCGCTCGCGGGTTGGCATGGTGTTCCAGCACTTCGAGCTGTTCCCGCACCTGACCATCACCGAAAACCTGACCATCGCCCAGCGCAAGGTGCTGGGCCGCAGCGAGGCCGAAGCGACCAAGAAGGGCTTGGCCCTGCTCGAGCGCGTGGGCCTGAGCAGCCAGGCGAAAAAGCACCCCGGCCAGCTTTCCGGTGGTCAGCAGCAGCGTGTGGCCATTGCCCGGGCACTGGCCATGGACCCGATCGTCATGCTGTTCGACGAGCCGACCTCGGCCCTGGACCCAGAGATGGTCAGCGAGGTGCTCGATGTCATGGTCCAGCTGGCGCATGAAGGCATGACCATGATGTGCGTGACCCACGAGATGGGCTTTGCGCGCAAGGTTGCCAACAAGGTGATCTTCATGGACAAGGGCAATATCATCGAAGATTGCACCAAGGAGGCCTTCTTCGGCGACCAGTCGGCCCGTGACGAACGCACCCAGCACTTCCTCAGCAAGATCCTGCAACACTAAGACCCGCCCCCCTTGCCCTCTGCCTGGCTACTGTCGGGCAGAGGGCGCTGGTCGAGACAAGGCCACTGTGATGAAATGCGACCCCGCACTCTTTCGCCCAGCTCAGCCTGCCCTTGCCGTGAAACCCCGTCTGATCCGCCAACTGCTGCTGCCGCCTCTGATCATCCTGTTGATGATCGGCCTGGGCATGGCCGGCTACCTGATCAGCGAAAGCAACGGCATCCGTGCCCTGAGCGAGAACGGTGAGCGCCAGCTTGAGCTGCACGCGCGCACGGTCGAAAGCGAGATCAGCAAGTACACCTACCTGCCGAGCCTGCTCGAGCTGGAAGACAGCGTCTCCAGCCTGCTCACACTCGCCAATGGCGCGCAGCGCCAGACGGTCAACGAATACCTCGAAGGCCTGAACCGCCGCAGCCGCAGCCGGGCGATCTTCGTCCTCGATACCAGCGGCCGGGTACAGGCCACCAGCAACTGGCGCGACGCCGACTCCTTCCTCGGTGAAGACCTGGCGTTCCGGGCTTACTTCCAGGATGCGGTGCGCGGCCAGCCGGGACGCTTCTACGGCATCGGCAGCACCACCGGCGAGGCCGGCTACTTCCTCGCCCATGGCCTGGAAGAGCATGGCAAGATCATCGGCGTGGCCGTGATCAAGGTGCGCCTGGACACCCTTGAGGAGCGTTGGCAGCGGGCCCGCCTGGAAGCCTTCGTCAGCGACGAGAACGGCATCATCATCCTTTCCAGCGACCCGGCGCGGCGGCTCAAGTCGGTCCGGCCGCTGACCCCACGGATCAAGGAGCGTCTGGCGCGCAGCCTGCAGTACTACTGGTGGCCGCTGAACGAGTTGCAGCCGCTAGCCCGCGAGAGCCTGGCCGACGGCGTAGAAAAGCTCACCTTCCCGGCCAACAGCGAGACGGACAAGGGCAAGCACCACGAGGTCGCCTACCTGGCGCAGACCCGCCGCCTGGCCGACACGCCGTGGCACTTCACCTTGCTCACGCCGCTGCAGGACCTGCGCCGCGAATCCATGGTGCAGGGCGTGCTGGTGGGGGTGGCCTTCGCCCTGCTGGCGATCCTGCTGATCGCCTGGAACGAGCGGCGCAAGGTGATCGCCACGCGCCTGGCCGCCCGCGAGGCGCTGCAAGAGGCCAACAGCCAGCTGGAACGCAAGATCGCCGAACGTACCGCCGACCTGCGCGCCAGCAACGATCGACTCAAGGGCCAGATCCGCGAGCGCCGCCACGCCGAACAGACCTTGCGCCACGCCCAGGACGAACTGGTCCAGGCCGGCAAGCTGGCCGCCATCGGGCAGATGTCCACCAGCATCGCCCACGAACTGAACCAGCCCCTGGCGGCGCTGCGCACCCTCTCGGGCAATACCGTGCGCTTCCTCGAGCGCGGCGCCCTGGAAACCGCCAGCACCAACCTGCGCACCATGAACGAGCTGATCGACCGCATGGGCCGGATCACCGCCAGCCTGCGCTCATTCGCCCGGCGCGGCGACGACCGTGGCCAGGCGTCCTTGGCCAAGGCGGTCGACGCCAGCCTGCAGGTGCTGGGCAACCGCATCGCCGGCTGCCGCCTGCATAGCCAATTCGAGGACCAGCAACTGGCGATCGACCAGACCCGCCTGGAGCAGATCCTGGTCAACCTGATCGGCAACGCCCTGGACGCGATGGCCAGCCAACCGCAGCCCCAGCTCTGGCTCGAAGGTGAGCTGCAGGGTGACAAGTATCGCCTGCGGGTACGCGACAACGGCCACGGCATCGACGCCGAAACGCGCAAGCACCTGTTCGAGCCTTTTTTCACCACCAAGCCGGGCGAGCACGGCCTGGGCCTTGGCCTGACCCTATCAGCCAGCCTGGCCGCCGCCGCCAAGGGCACCCTGAACGTCGAGCACCCGGCCAACGGCGGCACGGCTTTTGTCCTGGTCTTGCCACTGGTCACGCCCGCGGCCGAATCGGCAGAATTGCAATGATCATGAGCTGCGATGAACCGAGCGCTCCACTGAATCGAGAGCCACTATGACCCAAGCACCCCTCACTGTCCTGATCGTCGAAGACGACCCGCATGTGCTGCTCGGTTGCCAGCAAGCGCTGGCCCTGGAAGACATCGCCTGCGAGGGCGTGGGCAGCGCCGAGCAGGCCCTGGAGCGGATCGGCGATGACTTCGCCGGGATCGTCGTCAGCGATATCCGCTTGCCGGGGATCGACGGCCTGGAGCTGCTCGGCCGCCTCAAGGCGCGCGACCGCAGCCTGCCAGTGGTGCTGATCACCGGCCACGGCGACATTGACATGGCCGTCGGCGCCATGCGCAACGGCGCCTACGACTTCATGGAAAAGCCCTTTTCCCCCGAGCGCTTGGTGGACGTGGTGCGCCGCGCCCTCGAACAGCGCGGGCTGTCCCGCGAAGTCTTCGCCTTGCGCCGCCAACTGGCCGGCCAGAGTACCCTGGAAGGCCGTATCATCGGCCGCTCGCCGGCCATGCAGAACCTGCGCGAGTTGATCGCCAACGTTGCCGACACCTCGGCGAACGTGCTGATCGAAGGCGAGACCGGCACCGGCAAGGAGCTGGTTGCCCGTTGCCTGCACGACTTCAGCCGTCGCCAGGGCCAACCCTTCGTCGCGCTGAACTGCGGGGGCCTGCCGGAAAATCTGTTCGAGAGCGAGATTTTCGGTCATGAGGCCAATGCCTTCACCGGCGCCGGCAAGCGACGCATCGGCAAGATCGAGCACGCCAACGGCGGCACGCTATTTCTCGACGAAGTGGAGAGCATGCCGCTCAACCTGCAGATCAAGCTGCTGCGGGTATTGCAGGAGCGCACCTTGGAGCGCCTGGGCTCGAACCAGAGCATCGCGGTGGACTGCCGGGTGATTGCCGCGACCAAGTCGGACCTCGATGCCCTGGGCCAGAGCGGACAATTTCGCAGCGACCTCTACTACCGACTGAACGTGGTGACCTTGGAACTGCCGCCGCTGCGCGAGCGGCGCGAGGACATCCTGCAGTTGTTCGAACATTTCCTGCAGCAATCGGCCCTGCGCTTCGACCGTGAAGTCCCCGAGCTCGATAGCCAGACCCTGTCGCGCCTGATGACCCACGATTGGCCCGGCAATGTGCGCGAGCTGCGTAACGTCGCCGAGCGTTTCGCCCTTGGCCTGCCGGCCTTCAAGAAGAGCGGCGCCAGCACGAGCCAGGGACTGGGCTTTGCCGAGGCGGTGGAGGCGTTCGAGCGCAACCTGCTCAGCGATGCCCTGCAGCGCACCGGCGGCAACCTCAGCCAAGCCAGCCAGGAGCTGGGCATGGCCAAGACCACCCTGTTCGACAAAGTGAAAAAGTACGGCCTCGGCTGATCGGGCACACGCCCTGCACCCAACCCTGGAAGACAACGTGGACCTTGTATTCAAAGCCGGCCTGGGCGCCGCCGTGGTGGTGCTCCTCGCCCTCCTGGCCAAGACCCGCAACTACTACATCGCGGGCCTGGTGCCGCTGTTCCCCACCTTCGCCCTGATCGCCCACTACATTGTCGGCAAGGGGCGCAGCCTGGCGGACCTGAAGACCACCATCCTGTTCGGCATGTGGTCGATCATCCCTTACTTCGTCTACCTGGCGGCGCTGTACATCCTCGTCGATCGCATGCGCCTGGAGGCCTCGCTGGCCTTGGCTACCGTCGCCTGGCTGATCGCCGCGACGCTGCTGGTGACGCTGTGGGTGCGTTTGCACTAGAGGCCAGCCATTGCCGCGGCGCTTCACGGCAAGACTTGAGATAGGGCAGCACCGCTGCCAATAGGGGCGCCTTGAAGGGTTCCTGGAAGCGATGTGCCAGACCCGGGATCAGGCGCAGCTGGCTACCCTGAAGATGCGCGGCCAGGTGCACGCCATGCATGACGGGCAACAATGGGTCGGCCGTGCCATGTACCACCAAGGTCGGCAAGCGCAACCGATTGAGCAACGCGACCCGGCTCGGTTCGGCCAGGATCGCCATGATCTGGCGCTTGGCCCCTTGCGGATTGAACGCTCGGTCATAGGCCGCGGCAGCCTGTTGCACCAGCGCGGCCCGGTCGTCGCGCAGTTGCGGGCTGCCCAACGCCGCCAGCAGATCCGCCTGCTGTTCCAGGGCGACCGCGCGGTTCGGGGCACTGCGCTGCGCCAGCAACCGCACCAGTGCCGGGCTCGGTGCTGGCAAGCCCGCGGCCCCGGAACTGGACATCACTAGCGTCAGGCTGCGCACCCGCGCGGGCGCCATGGCCGCCAGGTGCTGGGCAATCATCCCACCCATGCTCACCCCCAGCACATGAAACTGCTCGATCTGCAGCGAATCCATCAGGCGCAGGCCGTCGGTGGCCATATCGGTCAAGGTATAGGGCGCCACCACCGGCAGGCCGAACTTATAGCGCAGCAACGCCAGCGAGAGGCTGGCCGAGGGCGGCGCTTGGTTCCAGCGCGACAGGCCGACATCGCGGTTGTCGTAGCGAATCACCCGAAACCCTTGGCGACACAAGGCCTCGACCACATCATCAGGCCAATGGATCAGTTGCCCGCCCAGCCCCATGATCAGCAGCAAGGTCGGGTCGAGCGGATCGCCGATGCTCTGGTAGACCAGGCTCAGTTCGCCCAGCTCGGCCCGTTGCGCCGGCACCTGGGTATCACAGCGCGACGTGGTGGCGAAGGCGGTTGACGCACTCAGCAGTAAACAAATCAGAAAAGCCCGCATGGACGAAACACCAGAATGCAAATCCCCAGTAGAGCGCGAGTCTGATGAATTCCCTTGGAGCGCGCTGCCACACTTTCATGACCGTTTGATGAAGTCCTCCCAGCGGTAGCTTTGCGCGCAGCGCCGAGCGAGAAGCGTACGGTCCGCCAAAGTCGACAGCGACGACAACATGAGGGAAACTCAACACCATTCGATATTGCATCAAATATTGCTCATGGAGCCCGTTGTGCTGGAAATCCGTCACCTGAAAACCCTGCATGCCCTGCGCGAGGCTGACAGCCTGGTCGAGGCTGCCGAGCGCTTGCACCTGACCCAGTCAGCGCTGTCCCACCAGTTCAAGGAGCTGGAGGAACGCGTCGGCATGCAGCTGTTCGTTCGCAAGAGCAAGCCAATCCGTTTCACCAGCGCCGGCCTGCGCCTGCTGCAACTGGCCGACGCCACCCTGCCCCTGCTGCGCGGCGCCGAACGGGACATCGCCCGCCTGGCCGGTGGCACCGCCGGACGCCTGCACATGGCCATCGAATGCCATAGCTGTTTCCAATGGCTGATGCCGACCATCGATCAGTTCCGTGACGCGTGGCCCGAGGTGGAGCTCGACCTGGCCTCGGGCTTCGCCTTCGCGCCGCTGCCGGCCCTGGCCCGCGGTGATCTTGACCTGGTGGTGACCTCCGATCCGCTGGACCTGGCCGGCATCACCTATGTGCCGTTGTTTACCTACGAAGCCATGCTGGCCGTGGCCAACCAGCACCCGTTGGCGAGCAAGCCGTTCGTCGTGCCCCAGGACTTGGCCGACCAGACCTTGATCACCTACCCGGTCGAGCGCGACCGCCTGGACATCTTCACCCGCTTCCTGGAGCCGGCCGACATCGAGCCGGCGCAAGTGCGCACCTCCGAGCTGACGGTGATGATGATGCAGCTGGTGGCCAGCGGCCGGGGCGTGTGTGGCATGCCGCACTGGGCATTGCACGAATACAGCTCGCGGGGGTATGTAAAGGGCAAGCGCCTGGGTGACAAAGGGCTGTTCGCCACCCTCTACGCCGCGGTGCGCACCGACATGCTCGATGCGCCCTATATGCGCGATTTCCTGCTGACGGCCAAGGACACTTCCTTCGCTACCCTGGACGGGGTCAGTGCGGTGCGTTGAGGCCCTCGCGGTAAAGTGGCAGGATCAGGTCGCGGGTCAGCGGCGCCAGCACCAGCGTGTGCTCCTGATCTGCGGCGATCCACACCGCCTCCGCGATCTCGGCCGCCGGCACGACGCTGGCGGCGCTTTGGACCTGGAACAGTTCGGCACGCACCTCGAAGCCCGGCTCGTTGGCCGCCGGCGCGCTGAACTGCCCCAGGTAGCGCGCCTGCTCCGGGGCAATGCGCAGGCCCAGCTCCTCGTGCAGCTCACGGGCCAGTGCCTGCAGCGCGGTCTCCCCGGCATCGATCTTGCCGCCAGGCTGCATGAAGGCCTCGGTGCCGCGCTTGCGCACCAGCAGGGTGCGGCCTTGCGGGTCGAGCAGCAGGGCGGCGGCGATGTGGATTGTCCGGGTCATGGTGGGCTCGCTATGGGCAGACGGGTGCGAAGGATCACATGGAGGACCTCCTGTTACAACAGCAGGAAAGTCGCCACCTTGGCCACTTCGGTGCACGCCGCTACCCTCACCCCAGCCCTCTCCCAGAGGGAGAAGGAGCCGATAGCGGGCGTCAGGCAGGTCACCATCGGCCAGACAACGCGGTCAGTTCCCTCTCCCTCTGGGAGAGGGCTAGGGTGAGGGTTGGTAGCCGCGCGACTCGAACTGGCATCCCGCTTCGCATCGTTCCGTGCAAAGAGGCAGATCGCCGATCCTGCCCTCCGGCTGACGAACGCCCCTTGCCATTCATGGCACCGGACCGCATAAACAGGTGATGAATCTCCCTGCCAAGCATCACCCGGTCCTCGACCTGTTTCACCCTGCTGTCGGCGCCTGGTTCCAGCAGCGCTTCGCCACGGTCACCAGCGCCCAGGCCCAAGCCTGGCCGTTGATTCACGGTGGCCAGTCGATGCTGCTCGCCGCGCCGACCGGTTCGGGCAAGACCTTGAGCGCGTTTCTTGCCGTGCTCGATGAGCTGTTCCGGGAGGGCCTGGACAATGGCGGCGAACTGCCAGCCCAGACCCAGGTGGTTTACGTTTCGCCGCTCAAGGCGCTGTCCAACGATATCCGCCTCAACCTGCAGGGGCCGCTGGAAGGTATCAGCCAGGCACTCGCAGCCCGCGGCCTGAAGCCGCCCCGGATCAGCACCGCCGTGCGCAGTGGCGACACGCCGCAAAAAGAACGTGCCGCCATGCGCCGAAACGCGCCGCACATCCTGGTGACCACCCCCGAATCGTTGTACGTGCTGCTCGGTTCGGCCTCTGGCCGCCAGGGCCTGGCGCATGTGCACACGGTGATCGTCGATGAGATCCACGCCCTGGCTGGCAACAAGCGTGGCTGCCACCTGGCGCTGAGCCTGGAGCGCCTGCAAGTGCTCAGCGGTCGTCCGCTGCGGCGCATCGGCTTGTCCGCCACCCAGCGCCCGGTGGAGCGGGTGGCGCAGTTTCTGGTCGGCCATGGGCGGCCCTGCGCCATCGTTGACGTCGGCCATGCCCGTCAGCGCGACCTGGACATCGAGGTTCCGCCAGTGCCTCTGGGCGCGGTAATGGCCACCGATGTCTGGAACCTGGTCTACGACCGGCTGGCCGAACTGGCGCGGGCGCACCGCACCACCCTGGTGTTCGTCAACACTCGGCGCCTGGCCGAGCGCCTGACCCGCCACCTCAGCGATCGCCTGGGCAAGGAAGCGGTGGCCGCGCACCACGGCAGCCTGGCCAAGGAGTATCGCCTGGACGCCGAGCAGCGCCTCAAGAGCGGCGCCCTGCAGGTCCTGGTGGCGACCGCCTCGCTGGAACTGGGCATTGATATCGGCGAGGTCGACCTAGTCTGCCAGATTGCCTCGCCCGGTTCGATCGCCGCCTTCCTGCAACGCGTGGGACGTTCCGGCCACCAGGTCGACGGTGTGCCCAAGGGCCGGCTGTTCGCTACGTCGCGCGATGACCTGATCGAGTGCGTCGCCCTGCTCGACTGTGTCCGGCGCGGTGAGCTCGACCTGCTGCGCATTCCCAGGGCTCCGCTGGACGTACTGGCCCAGCAGATCGTCGCCGAGGTCAGCAACCAGCCCTGGCCAGAACGGGCGCTGTTCGATTGCCTGCGCCAGGCCGAGCCCTTCGCCGGACTGGATGAGCAGCACTACCAGGCTTTGCTGCGCATGCTCGCCGAGGGCTACAACGGCCGCCAGGGCGTGCGCAGCGCATACCTGCACCGCGATGCCGTCAGCGGCACGTTGCGCGGACGCCGTGGCAGCCAGCTGACGGCGTTGACCAGCGGCGGCACCATTCCCGAAAGCGCCGACTACGCTGTGCTGCTCGAACCGCAGGCGTTGAACATCGGCAGCGTCAACGAAGACTTCGCCGTGGAAAGCATCGCCGGCGATATCTTCCAGCTGGGCAACACCTCCTACCGCATCCTGCGCGTCGAGCCCGGCCGGGTCAGGGTCGAGGATGCCCATGGCCTGCCACCGACCATTCCGTTCTGGCTGGGCGAGGCACCGGGGCGCAGCGATGAGCTGTCGGCCGCCGTTGCCCGCCTGCAGGCACAGATAGACGAGCGCCTGCAAGCCAGCGGGGGCGACTTCGGACCTTTGCTGCACTGGCTCGATGAAGACTTCGGGCTGGGCGAGGACAGTGCCAGCCAGTTGCTCGATTACCTGGGCCGTACCCGCGAGGTGCTCGGCGCCCTGCCCTCGCAGCAGACGCTGATCATGGAGCGTTTCTTCGACGAGTCCGGCGGCACCCAGCTGATCATCCATTCGCCATTGGGCAGCCGTATCAACCGCGCCTGGGGCCTGGCGCTGCGCAAGCGCTTTTGCCGCACGTTCAACTTCGAACTGCAGGCCGCTGCCAGTGAAGATGCCATCGTGCTGTCGCTGTCGACCAGCCACAGCTTCGCGCTCGACGAAGTCTGGCGTTACCTTTCCAGCAGTAGCGCTGAAGCGCTGCTGATCCAGGCCGTACTCGACGCACCGCTGTTCGCCGTGCGCTGGCGCTGGAATGCCGGGGTGGCGATGGCGCTGCCGCGCTTTGTCGGCGGCCGCAAGGTGGCGCCGCAGATCCAGCGCATGAAAGGCGAAGACCTGATCGCTTCGGTGTTTCCCGACCAGATCGCCTGCCTGGAAAACCTCGTCGGTGAGCGGCAGATCCCCGAGCACCCATTGATCGAGCAAACCCTCGACGACTGCCTGCACGAAGCCCTGGACAGCGATGGCTGGCTGGCGCTGCTGCAGCGCATGGAGCGCGGCGATATCCGCCTGCTCAGCCGCGACCTGCCCGCCCCGTCACCGCTGGCCGCGGCGATTCTCAATGCCCGTCCCTATGCTTTTCTGGATGATGCGCCGCTGGAAGAACGGCGCACCCAGGCGATCCTCAACCGCCGCTGGAGCGAGGTGCACAGCAGCGATGACCTGGGCGCGCTGGACGCCGATGCCATCGTTGCGGTGCAGGCCGAAGCCTGGCCGGCACCGGCCAACAGCGACGAAATGCATGAAGCGTTGATGAGCCTGGGGGCCATCAGCCAGGCCGAAGTGCTGGCCAACGCGGGGTGGGACGACTGGCTGGCACACCTGGCCAAGACCGGCCGCGCCTGTTGCCTGTACGGCCAGGAGCAGACAGTATGGCTGGCACGCGAGCGCCTGAACCTGCTATTGGCGCTATACCCCGATGCGCGCCTGGAGCCCCGGCTCGCGGCACTGCCGGGTTTCGACCAGGCGATGGCCGCCGACACGGCCCTGACCGAGCTGCTGCGCGCGCGGCTGAGTGGTTTTGGCCCGTTGACCCTGACGCAGATCGCCGCCCCTCTGGGCCTGCCCCTGGGCGACATCGAGCAAGCCTTGGCTCGGCTGGAGGGCGAAGGTTACGTGATGCATGGCCATTTCAGCCCTGGCGTGCAAGCGCTGCAGTGGTGCGAGCGCCACTTGCTGGCGCGCATCCACCGCTACACGGTCAAGCGCCTGCGCCGGGAAATCGAGCCGGTCAGCTTGCAGGATTACATGCGTTTTCTGTTCGACTGGCAGCATCTGGCCCCTGAGGTGCGCTTGCAGGGGCCGCAGTCGGTGGCCGTGGTATTGGGCCAGCTGCAAGGCTTTCCGTCCGCCGCCAGTGCCTGGGAAGCCGACCTGCTGCCCACGCGAATCAAGGACTACAGTCCGCAATGGCTGGACGAGGCCTGCCGCAGCGGCCAGTGGACCTGGAGCCGCCTGGCCGCCACTGGCGCCAGCAGTGCCCTGTCCAGCACGCCGATGGTGCTGCTGCCACGCGAGCATCTGGGCCTGTGGCGCAGCCTGGCCAGTCTGCCCGACAACGACAGCCTGCCCCCACGCGCGCAGCGGGTCCACGCCATCTTGCAGGAACAGGGCGCGTTGTTCTTCGACGAGCTGACCCACGAGGCCCACCTGCTGCCCAGCGAGCTGGAAACGGCCTTGCAGGCGCTGGTGGGGACCGGCCTGGTCAGCGCCGACAGTTTCATCGGCCTGCGCAGCCTGATCACGCCGGCGGCCAAGCGCACCACGCGCAGCAGCCGCCGCGGGCATCCGCCGCTGTCCACCAGCATGGCGCATGCCGGACGTTGGTCCTTGTTGCGTCGAGCCAGCAGCACCCAGGATGCCGACCAGCGCCTGGAGCACATCGCCCGCAGCCTGCTGCGCCGCTACGGGGTGATGTGCTGGCGGCTGCTGGAGCGCGAAAGTGACGTGCTGCCGCCGTGGCGGGAACTGCTGCGTTGCTACCACCGCCTGGAAGCGCGTGGGGAAATCCGCGGCGGGCGTTTCATTGGCGGGCTGGCCGGCGAGCAGTTCGCCCTGCCCGAGGCCGTCGGCCTGCTGCGGCAGGTACGGCGCCGGCCAGTGGACGGCAGCCTGGTGATGATCAGCGCCAGCGATCCGCTCAACCTGGTCGGGACGTTACTGCCGGGCAGCAAGGTCCCGGCTGTCAGTGGTAATCGCCTGCTCTACCGCGATGGCCTGCCGGTGGCGGCACGGATCGCGGGACGGTACCTGTACTGGACGCAACCCAGCGCAGCTGATCAGGACGCCTGGCACCAGCGACTGCTTCGCGGCACGTTGCCGATCATTTGATCGAGGCATGCCGATCTCAAGTAGCTTCGATCTGAATTCGACACCCTATAATCTATTTAACCCTGCTTCGATCGGGCAACCTGTGCAGACCGCCGGATCGCACAGTCGGCACACCGACAATGCGTGATCTTCATCCCTGACCAGCCCTCGCAGCAGTTTTTCGCACAGTCGACCCAGTGTCTCCCGCTCGGTCGCGTCGAGGACCGTCAGCATCTGCGCGGTGTGCGCCTGGCGCGCAGCGAGTATGGCCGTGCATCCTCCCTCGCCAGTGGGCGTGAGGTACAGCGCTACCGCGCGTCGATCATGTTGACTCGCGCGCCGTTCCACTACCTCTCTCGCCACCAGACGGTCGACCAGGCGCACGGTCCCCGGATGGGAAAGCCGCAACGCCCGGCGCAATTGTTCGATGCTCATACCAGGCGCATGCCCCAGCAAGGCAAGGGCCGCAGCGGCCACCCCGGGCTCAGGCGCCTGCGCGTCGGCACTTTGTAAAAGGTTGTCGGCCAGCGCCAACGCCAGCGCCCCCAAGACGTTCTCAATCTTCATATCGTTCATACATAACATAATGTGCGTGGCGCATATATTTTACAAGAAACAAGTATATGCTTGGCGCACACTTTTCAGGGAGATGTCTGCATGCTTTCAATAACCAACCGCTCTACCGCTTGCCCGCGCGCTGATCGCATCCACACCTTGATGGCCGCCGGCCGTGCTATCGCCCTCGCGGGTGTGGTGTTGCCGATGCTGCTCATCGGCCTGCTGAAGTTCACCCAGGTCCAGGTAGAGGCCCTGAAACCACTCATCCACGGCACGCCCTGGCTGCGCTGGATGTACGTGGTCTTCGGCGAAGTGGGCGCCTCTCACTTCCTCGGTGTCGTCGAGTTGCTGACAGCGGCGCTGCTTGTCGCATCGCGGTGGTCAGCCAAGGCAGCGGTGGCCGGCGGGCTGCTTGGCATCGTGACCTTCGTCACCACCCTTTCGATCATGTTCGCACTGCCGATCTGGAACGACCTCGCCGGGGGCTTCCCCTGGCTGAACAGACTGGGCACCTTCCTGCTCAAGGACATCGCGCTACTGGGTATCAGCCTGGTGGTGTTCGCGCAAGGGCTTGGCCATCTGCATGCTCGCCCGACAAAATAGCCAGGCGCAACGCTTGCTGCAGCAGTGCGCAAACAAAAACCCCGGCCAGTTGGCCGGGGTTCTTCACATCAGGATGCGGTCTGCACCGAACCCGCTGTCTCTTTGGGCGACAGTCGGAACACGTAATACAGCACCGTCAGCAACACCAGGAACGCTGGACCGATGTACAGGGCCACGCGGGTATCCTCGAAGTACGCCATCAAGCCGACCACCAGGATCAGGAACGCCAGCGCCAGGTAGGAGCTCAGCGGCCATAGCCACATGCGGTACTTGAGCGCGGCGCGCTCGGTCACACTGAGGCCGGAACGGAATTTCAGCTGCGCCAGGAGAATCATCACCCAAGTCCAGATCGCGCCGAAGGTAGCGATCGAGGTTACCCAGACGAAGACTTTTTCCGGTACCAGGTAGTTGGCCAGCACACCGAGCAGCAGCGCACCGATCGACAGCAGCAAGGCGTTGCGCGGCACGCCGTTGCGCGAGGTACGGGCGAAGGCCGCCGGTGCCTGGCCGTTCTGCGCCAGACTGTAGAGCATGCGCCCGGTGCTGAAGATGCCACCGTTGCAGGACGACAGCGCGGCGGTGATGACCACGAAGTTGATGATGCCGGCGGCGGTCTTGATGCCCAGGCGCTCGAAGGTCATGACGAAGGGGCTGCCCTGGCTGCCGATTTCGTTCCACGGGTAGATCGACAGGATCACGAACAGCGCGCCGACGTAGAACAACAGGATGCGCCAGAAGACCGAGCCGATAGCCTGCGGAATGGTCTTCTGTGGATTGCGCGCCTCACCGGCGGTGAGACCGATCATCTCCACGCCCAGGTAGGCGAACATCACCATCTGCAGCGACATCAGCACGCCGGTCATGCCGTTAGGCATGAAGCCGCCGTTGCTCCAGAGGTTGGAGATGCCCATCGCCACGCCGTCATTGCCCAGGCCAAAGGCAATGATGCCGATGCCGCCCAGTACCATGGCGATGATGGTGACGATCTTGATCAGGGCGAACCAGAATTCGAACTCGCCGAAGGCCTTGACTGCGATCAGGTTGATCGCGCCCATGCTGCCCAAGGCCGCCAGTGCCCAGATCCAGCGCGGCACGTCGGGGAACCAGATGCCCATGTAAATGGCCACCGCGGTGATTTCTGCGACGCAGGTCACCAGCCACAGGAACCAGTAGTTCCAGCCGGTGAGAAAGCCCGCCAGCGGGCCGAGGTAATCCTGGGCATAGCGGCTGAAGGAACCGGCTACGGGATTGTGCACCGCCATTTCGCCAAGGGCGCGCATGATCACCAGGATCGCCAGGCCGCCAATGATGTAGGAAAACATGATGGCCGGACCGGCCATTTCGATGGCCTTGGCCGAGCCGAGGAACAGGCCGACACCGATACAGGCGCCCAGCGCCATCAGGCGAATGTGCCGCTCGCCGAGTTCACGCTTGAGTGGACCGCCCTGGGCGGACTCACCATGAGCTGGGTGATTGCCGACTGGCATAGGAAAACAACCTCATTTTGTTATTGGATATGACCTTCGTGCAGAACCGGCCGCACCGATGGGCGCAGGCGTCGTCTTGCCGGGCTGTCCTTTTGGGTCAGCCCGTCTGCTGGCATGCGGGTGCCGACAGGGCGAAGGGGGCGAGCAGTATAGAAAGCCCTCTGCAGGGCTTTTCACTATATAAATGGGGATATTTAGCGAGAACTCTCGGCAATAGGCCCTTCCGCGGAGTGGCATTCACCAACCATGCCCCACTGCTGGAGCAGGCACGGCTACCATAACAACAAAGCGCCCACATTGAAGCCCCACCAAAGACGCATGGCCTATTGAGCCACCGGGCACTTTTTACAAAATTTTCACCGAACTCGGCCACCGTCTAAGCTTCAGACAAGCAAGACAAAAAATACGTAGCCGGGCTAAAAGACTATGGGCGCACTGTGGCAATCGGAACCAACCAGAACGGAAGCACCCGAGTCACCCCTGGCTGAAGCTCCACTGCCGAAGACGCCTCGTCAGCGGCGTCTGTGGTGGCGCCTGTTTTGGCTGATCCTCATCGTTGCGGCCGTGGCCATCGGCCTGGCGGTCACTGATGAAGTGCACACCTCGCGCTTGCAATCGCGCGAGTTCAGCCGCTTCGCCGCAACCCTGAGCTACTCCATGCAGCCAGGGCCAAGCGAGGCCATCCACTATCCGGGCGAAGGGCCGTTCGACAAGCGCCTGGGCTATAGCTCGCTGGGCGAGTTTCTGCCACGGCTGCTCAAGCGCGATTACCTGATCAGCGAGCAGGTGCAGTTTTCGCCGGCACTGATGCGCTATGTCGACCATGGCCTGTTCGTGCCCTTCGTCGAGAAGGGCCAGGCCGGTCTGTCGATCACCGACTGCCGCGGCGCGGCGCTTTACCAGTACAACTACCCGCAGTACCTGTATCCGGACTTCGGTTCGATCCCACCGGTGATCGTGCACAGTTTGCTGTACATCGAGAACCGCGACCTGCTCGACCCCAACGACCCGCACAGCAACCCTGCCGTGGACTGGCCGCGCTTTGCCAAGGCCGCCTATAGCCAGGTGGCCAAATACCTGGCCCTGCCCGGCCAGTCGGCCGGCGGCAGCACCTTGGCGACCCAATTGGAGAAGTACCGGCATTCACCGGACGGCCTGACGGTATCTGGCGCCGAGAAGATCCGCCAGATGATCTCCGCCAGCGTGCGCGCCTACCAAGGCGGTCCAGACACGCTGGACGCCCGTCAACGCATCGTGCGTGACTACCTCAACAGCGTGCCGCTCTCGGCCGTGCCCGGCCACGGCGAAGTGCATGGCATGGCCGAAGGCCTGCGGGTCTGGTACGGGGCCGACTTCGACCAGGTCAATCAGGCCCTGGCCTCCACCGCCAGCGACGCGGACAGCATGGCCATCCGCGGCCTGGCCTTGCGCCAGGTGCTGTCGCTGATCATCGCCCAGCGTCGGCCCTCGCACTACCTGTCCAAGGGCCGCACCGAGCTGGCGACCCTGACCGACAGCCACATCCGGGTACTGGCCGCCAACAACGTCATCGACCGCCCGCTGGCCGATGCGGCGCTGGCCAGCAAGGCCGTGTTCCGCGACTGGGTGGCCCAGCCGACCCTCCAGCCGATCATCACCAACAAGGGCATCAGCCTGGCGCGCAATCGCCTGGCGGCCATGCTCAATCGCCCGTTGTACGACCTCGACCGCCTCGACCTGTCGGCGACCAGCACCCTGCAAGGCAATCTGCAGATGCAGGTCAGCCAATACCTGAAGAATCTCTCCGACCCGGCCTTCGCCGCCGAGGTCGGGCTGATCGGCGAGCGCTTGCTCACCGCCAAGACCACCGACCAGGTGCGCTACAGCTTCACCCTGTTCGAACGCACCGCCGATGGCTCGCGGGTGCGGGTACAGACCGATAGCACCGACCAGCCGTTCGATATCAACGAAGGCAGCAAGCTGGAACTGGGCTCTACCGCCAAGCTGCGGGTGCTGACCACCTACCTGGAAATCGTCGCTGAACTGCACGACCAATACGCCGGCAAGCCAGTGGCGGAACTGAAGAAAGTGGAAGTGGCGGAACTGGACCGCATTAGCCGCTGGTCGCTGGATTGGTTGATGCAGAACAAGAACCAGGATTTGTCCGCCATGCTCGACGCCGCCCTGGAGCGCAAGTATTCGGCCAACCCTGGCGAGGCCTTCTTCACGGGTGGCGGCATGCACGTATTCAATAACTTCCGCAGGGAAGACAACGGCCGCAATCCGACCCTCAAGGAAGCCTTGCGCGAGTCGATCAACCTGCCTTTCATTCGCTTGATGCGCGACCTGGTGCGCTACGTCACCTACCAGTCGCCGTACAATCGCGAGCCCTTGCTCAAGGACGATGCCGACCCCCGCCGCCAGGAGTATCTGGCCCGCTTCGCCGACCGCGAGGGCACCAATTACCTGATGCGCTTCTGGAAGAAGTACCAGCGCAAGACTTCCCAACAGCGCCTGGACACCTTCCTCGACGGCATGCGCGTCACGCCCCAGCGCCTGGGTGCCGTGCACCGCTACCTGTTCCCCGAAGCCAGCCAGGAAACCTTCAATGCCTTCGTCCGCGCGCACATCGCCAAGGACAAGGCCGCCGCCGCCAAGCTCACCGACACTCGGCTGGTGGAGATGTACGGCAGCTACGGCCCTGGCAAGTATGACCTGCCCGACCAAGGCTACATCGCCAAGGTCCATCCGCTGGACTTGTGGCTGCTCGGCTACCTGTTGAAGAATCCCAGCGCCCAGCTCAAGGACGCCGTCAACGCCAGTCGCTTCGAGCGCCAGGAGGTCTATGGCTGGCTGTTCAAGAGCCGCCATAAGGGCGCGCGTGACAGCCGGGTGCGGACCATGGTCGAGATCGAGGCCTTTCTCGACATCCACCAACGCTGGAAGCGCGTGGGCTACCCCTTCGATCACCTGGTACCTTCCCTGGCCACCGCCATTGGCAGCTCCGGCGACCGACCCGCGGCCCTCTCGGAGCTGGTCGGCATCATTCAGAACGATGGTGTGCGCCTGCCGACGCTGCGCATCGACACCCTGCACTTTGCCGCCGACACACCGTACGAAACTCGCCTGATCAGCGATCCGGACCGGGGCCAGCGGATCCTCCCGGTCGAAGTCGCCCAGGCCCTGCGTGGAGCGTTGTCGCAGGTGGTCGATGCCGGTACCGCGCGGCGGGTCTCTGGCAGCTTCAAGCTGCAGGATGGCACCTCGCTGGTGATGGGCGGCAAGACCGGTACCGGCGACAACCGTATCGAGAGCTTCGGCGCAGGTGGCCGGCTGATCGGCTCGCGCTCGCTGAACCGTACCGCTACCTTCGTGTTCTTCCTCGGCGACAATCACTTCGGCACCCTTACCGCCTTTGTGCCCGGACGCGCCGCGGAGACCTTCAAGTTCACCTCCGCGCTGCCGGTGCAGGTGCTCAAGGGCATGGCGCCAATCCTAATGCCCTACCTTGAACCTGGCAGCGCAACCCAGTGCACGGCACCACAGGTGGCGGCGCACTGATACGCGTGAGATAAACCCATCGAAGCATTCGATGATAACTATTATCATTTCAGGGCTTGTCTTAAGATATATCTTGAGTAATATCTAGCGATATATCGAAACAGACGGAGTCCTCTCATGCGCGCCCATCCTCCCATCCACGGCGAGCGCTATGATCCTTTGGAGCGCCGCTCCGGTCGTGGCGAACGCGGCCCGCGGGTGTTCGCGCCCGGTGATCTGAAGCTGCTGTTGCTGGCGATGCTCGCCGACCAGCCGGGTCATGGCTATGACCTGATCCGCCAGATCGAGCAGCTTTTCGACGGCAACTACAGCCCAAGTCCCGGCGTGATCTATCCGACCCTGAACTTCCTCGAAGAAGCCGAACTGATCAGCGGCCAGGCCCAAGGCAGCAAGCGCCTCTACGTCATTACCGAGGCCGGCCGTGCCTCGCTGACCGACCAGGCCATCGCGCTGGACGGCGTGCGCATGCGCATCGAGGTCAGCAAGCGCACCTTGCGCGGCCATGAGCGTCCCCCCGAGATCCACGAGGCCGTTGGCAATCTGCGTCACGCCTTGCACATGCACAGCGGACGCTGGACCGGCGAAGAAATCGCACGGGTCCGCGACCTGCTCAACGACACGGCCAAGGCGATCGCCGCAGGGCCAGCCTCGCCTACCCAGGAAAACCCAGCATGACTGATAC
>JAEWGL010000136.1 GCA_023388335.1 Pseudomonadota bacterium
GCATACAGCAGGGCCGAGAGCAGCAGGTACTTCAGCCCTCCGGCATACAGCAGCCACAGGGCATACAGCAGCGCCACGCTGGCCACACACAGGTCTTTGTGCCGGGCCCCGCCCTGTCCGGCATACCCTTCGCCACGCAGCGCCAGCAGCACCGCATAGGCCGCCGACCAGAAATACGGCACCAGGATCATCGACGAGGCCAGGTAGATCAGGCTGGTGTAGGTGCCTGCCGACACCAGCGTGATCAACAGGAAACCCTGGATCATGCAGTTGGTCAGCCACAGCGCATTGACCGGTACATGGTTGGCGTTTTCCCGCGTGAGAAACCGCGGCATGGTCTTGTCACGTGCGGTAGCGAAGAGGATCTCCGCGCAGAGCAGCGCCCAGGACAGCAGCGCGCCGAGCAACGAGACCGCCAGGCCGACACTGATCAGCAAGGCCCCCCATGGGCCGACGATATGCTCGAGCACCGCGGCCAGCGACGGGTTCTGCAACCCGGCGAGTTCCGGCTGGGTCATCACCCCCAGCGACAGCACGTTGACCAGCACCAGCAAGGCCAGCACGCCGAGAAAGCCGATCACCGTGGCCTTGCCCACGTCGGAGCGCCGCTCGGCCCGCGCGGAGTAGACGCTGGCGCCTTCGATGCCGATGAACACGAACACCGTCACCAGCATCATGTTGCGCACCTGCTCCAGCACGCCGCCGAACGTCGGGTTGCCCACGCCCCAGATGTCACGGGTGAAGATGTCGGCACGGAAGGCGAATGCCGCGATGACGATGAAGATCAGCAGCGGCACGACCTTGGCGATGGTGGTCACCAGGTTGATGAAGGCTGCTTCCCTGATGCCGCGCATCACCAGAAAATGCACCGACCACAGCAGCAGTGATGCACAGCCGATGGCGACGGGCGTATTGCCCTGGCCGAACACTGGAAAGTACAGGCCCAGGGTGCTGAACAGCAGGACGAAGTAGCCGACGTTGCCCAGCCAGGCACTGATCCAGTAGCCCCAGGCCGAGGAGAAGCCCATGTAGTCGCCAAAGCCTGCCTTGGCGTAGGCGTATACCCCGGAGTCGAGCGCCGGTTTACGGTTGGCCAGGGTCTGGAACACGAAGGCCAGGGCCAGCATGCCGACCGCGGTGATGCCCCATCCGATCAGCACCGCCCCCACGTCGGCACGCGCCGCCATGTTCTGTGGCAACGAGAAGATGCCGCCACCGATCATCGACCCCACCACCAGCGCGACCAGTGCACCCAGGCGCAGTTTCTGACCCGGCTCGCTCATAAGCTGCTCCTTTTTCACAGGTTGTAGCCACACTGAAACATTCATGCCGCGGTATAACTTTGCACCTAGTTATATAGTAGTGAAGGCAATGAAATTACGACCATTCATAACTTCACAACCTATACGCAGCAATGCTCATAACGGGCAATTGTGGACCAAATCTCCTCGCACGCATTAATAAGAAATTTCCCTTGTGAAAAATTTGCTAAAGCGGCAAAAGCGGCTAGTTTCATAATTCTCAAGCCAAACGGAACGTTTGCTCTAGAAAGACATGGAGGTTCCAGCGCACAAGGCTTGCGGCTATGCCGTCGGCACGCTCCAGGAGACGCATGAAGGAAATTTCCTACTTTATGTCGTCATGAACTGATCTACATCAGCCAATGACCCAGGCGTCGGACTATGCTGGCGTCAACTCTCTCCTGGCATGGAGTTATTCAATGTCGGACTCTCCCGAAAAGTTAAAGCTGGGTGCGCTTGTTGCACTTGTCGTTGGCTCGATGATCGGTGGCGGGATTTTTTCCTTGCCACAGAACATGGCAGCAAGTGCCGGTGTTGGCGCGGTACTGATCGGCTGGGGCATCACCGCGGTCGGCATGCTGACCCTGGCCTTCGTGTTCCAGACCCTGGCCAATCGCAAGCCTGACCTGGACGGCGGGGTGTACGCCTATGCCAAGGCCGGTTTCGGCGACTACATGGGCTTCTCCTCGGCCTGGGGCTATTGGATCAGTGCCTGGCTGGGCAACGTCGGCTACTTCGTCCTGCTGTTCAGCACCCTGGGCTACTTCTTCCCGGTCTTTGGTGAAGGCAACACCCCGGCGGCCGTCATTGGTGCCTCGGCACTGCTCTGGGCCGTACATTTCCTGGTGCTGCGCGGGATCAAGGAAGCGGCCTTCATCAACCTGGTCACCACCGTCGCCAAGGTGGTACCGCTGGCGCTGTTCGCGCTGATATGCCTGTTCGCCTTCCGCCTCGATATCTTCACTGCCGACATCTGGGCCGTGGGCACGCCAGAGCTGGGCAGCGTGATGGACCAGGTGCGCAACATGATGCTGGTCACGGTCTGGGTGTTCATTGGCATTGAGGGGGCGAGCATCTTCTCGTCGCGGGCGGAAAAACGCGCCGACGTTGGCAGGGCGACGGTCATCGGCTTCATCACCGTGCTGCTGTTCCTGGTGCTGGTCAACGTGCTCTCGCTGGGGGTGATGACCCAGCCGGAACTGGCCAGGCTACAGAACCCGTCGATGGCCGCGGTGCTCGAACATGTGGTCGGCCACTGGGGCGCGGTGCTGATCAGCGTCGGCCTGATCATCTCGCTGCTCGGGGCATTGCTGTCGTGGGTGCTGCTGTGCGCCGAGATCATGTTCGCCGCTGCCAAGGACCACACCATGCCGGCGTTCCTGCGCGTCGAGAATGCCAACCAGGTACCGGCCAATGCCCTGTGGCTGACCAACGCCATGGTCCAGGTCTTCCTGGTCATCACCCTGTTCTCCAGCAGCACCTACCTGTCGCTGATCTACCTCGCCACCTCGATGATCCTGGTGCCCTACCTGTGGTCGGCGGCCTATGCGGTGCTGCTGGCGGTGCGCAGCGAAACCTACGAGACGGCCCTGGCCGAGCGGCGCAAGGACCTGTTCATCGGCGGTGTCGCCCTGGTCTACGCGATCTGGCTGCTGTACGCCGGGGGCGTGAAATACCTGCTGCTCTCGGCGCTGCTCTATGCCCCTGGCGCGATCCTGTTCGCCAAGGCCAAGCGCGAAGTGGGCCAACCGATCTTTACCCAGGTGGAGAAGCTGATCTTCGCCGCTGTGGTCGTCGGCGCCCTGGTGGCCGCCTATGGCCTGTACGACGGCTTCCTGACCTTGTGAACCGCGTTTCGCACTTATTTGGAGGAATGACCCATGTCCACGGAAAAAGTGAAGTACGGCGTACACTCCGAAGCCGGCAAACTGCGCAAGGTGATGGTCTGCTCCCCGGGGCTGGCGCACCAGCGCCTGACCCCAAGCAACTGCGACGAACTGCTGTTCGATGACGTCATCTGGGTCAACCAGGCCAAGCGCGACCACTTCGACTTCGTCACCAAGATGCGCGAGCGTGGCATCGAAGTCCTGGAAATGCACAACCTGCTGACCGAGACGGTACAGAACCCCGATGCGCTGAAGTGGATCCTCGACCGCAAGGTCACCCCCGACACCGTCGGCGTCGGCCTGACCAATGAAGTGCGCAGCTGGCTCGAAGGCCTGGAGCCGCGCCACCTGGCCGAGTTCCTGATCGGCGGCGTGGCGGGCCAGGACCTGCCCGAAAGCGAAGGCGCCAACGTGGTCAAGATGTACAACGACTACCTGGGCCACTCAAGCTTCATCCTGCCGCCATTGCCCAACACCCAGTTCACCCGTGACACCACCTGCTGGATCTATGGGGGCGTGACCCTGAACCCCATGTTCTGGCCGGCCCGGCGCCAGGAAACCCTGCTCACCAGCGCCATCTACAGGTTCCACCCCCAGTTCACCAACGCCGAGTTCGAGATCTGGTACGGCGACCCTGACAAGGAACATGGCCAGGCGACCCTCGAAGGCGGTGACGTCATGCCCATCGGCAACGGCGTGGTGCTGATCGGCATGGGCGAGCGCACCTCGCGCCAGGCCATCGGCCAACTGGCCCAGTCCCTGTTCGCCAAGGGCGCGGTGGAAAAGGTGATAGTCGCCGGACTGCCCAAGTCCCGCGCGGCCATGCACCTGGACACCGTATTCAGCTTCTGCGACCGCGACCTGGTCACCGTCTTTCCGGAAGTGGTCAAGGAGATCGTCCCGTTCATCATCCGCGCCGACGAGAGCAAGCCCTACGGCATGGATGTACGCCGGGAACACATGTCGTTCATCGAGGTGGTCGCCCAAGCCCTCAACCTGCCGACGCTGCGCGTGGTGGAAACCGGTGGCAACAGCTTTGCGGCGGAACGCGAGCAATGGGACGACGGCAACAACGTAGTGGCGGTGGAGCCGGGCGTGGTCATCGGCTACGACCGCAACACCTATACCAACACCCTGCTGCGCAAGGCCGGGGTCGAGGTCATCACCATCAGCGCCGGCGAGCTGGGCCGGGGCCGGGGCGGTGGCCATTGCATGACCTGCCCGATCATCCGCGATCCGATCGACTACTAGAGAGCCATTATCCCGGCCGCGCCTATCGGCAACCGGCCGGGTCGATTACCGAATCCAAGGAGAATCATCATGGCGTTCAATATCCACAACCGTAACCTGCTCAGCCTGGAACACCACACCAACCGCGAGCTGCGCTACCTGCTGGACCTGTCCCGCGACCTGAAGCGGGCCAAATACACCGGCACCGAACAACAACACCTCAAGGGCAACAACATCGCCCTGATCTTCGAGAAGACTTCCACCCGCACCCGCTGCGCCTTCGAAGTCGCCGCGTATGACCAGGGTGCCAATGTCACCTATATCGATCCCAACTCCTCGCAAATTGGCCACAAGGAGAGCATGAAGGACACCGCACGCGTGCTCGGGCGCATGTACGATGCCATCGAGTACCGTGGCTTCAAGCAGGAAATCGTCGAGGAACTGGCCAAGTATGCGGGCGTGCCGGTATTCAACGGCCTGACCGACGAATACCACCCGACCCAGATGATCGCCGACGTACTGACCATGCGCGAGCACAGCGACAAGCCGCTGCATGACATCAGCTACGCCTACCTGGGCGATGCGCGCAACAACATGGGCAACTCGCTGCTGCTGATCGGTGCCAAGCTCGGCATGGACGTGCGCATCGCGGCGCCCAAGGCGCTGTGGCCGCATGAGGACCTGGTCCAGCGTTGCAACCAGTACGCCGAGGAAAGCGGCGCGCGGATCACCCTCACGGAAGACCCGAAAGCCGCGGTCAAGGACGTGGACTTCATCCACACCGACGTCTGGGTGTCGATGGGCGAGCCGGTCGAGGCGTGGGGCGAACGCATCCAGCAACTGCTGCCCTACCAGGTCAACAGCGACCTGATGAAGGCCAGCGGCAACCCGCGGACCAAGTTCATGCATTGCCTGCCGGCGTTCCACAACGCCGAGACCAAGGTCGGCAAGCAGATCGCCGAACAGTACCCGCACCTGGCCAACGGTATCGAGGTGACCGACGACGTGTTCGAGTCGCCGGCCTGCATCGCCTTCGAGCAGGCGGAAAACCGCATGCACACGATCAAGGCAATCCTGGTGTCGACGTTGGCTGATCTCTGACCAGCCCCTTGCAGAGAAGGAACCTTCACCATGCGTATCGTTGTTGCATTGGGCGGTAACGCCCTGTTGCGCCGCGGCGAACCGCTGACGGCTGACAACCAGCGCGCCAACATCCGGATCGCCACCGAGCAGATCGCCAAGATCCACCCGGGCAACGAACTGGTCATTGCCCATGGCAATGGCCCCCAGGTCGGCCTGCTGTCGTTGCAGGCGCAATCCTACAAGCCCGACGAAGCCTACCCGCTGGACGTGCTGGGCGCCCAAACCGAAGGCATGATCGGCTACATGATCGAACAGGAGCTGGGTAACCTGCTCGACTTCGAAGTGCCCTTCGCCACCCTGCTGACCCAGGTCGAAGTGGATGCCGACGATCCCGCCTTCCAGGACCCGACCAAGTTCATCGGCCCGGTCTACGCCAAGGATGAAGCCGAGCGCCTGGCCCGGGAGAAAGGCTGGGTGGTCAAGCCCGACGGCGACAAGTACCGGCGGGTCGTGGCCAGTCCGAAACCCAAGCGTATCTTCGAGATCCGTCCGATCACCTGGCTGCTGGAAAAAGGCAGCGTGGTGATCTGCGCTGGCGGCGGAGGCATCCCCACCCTGTACGACCCCGAGCACAAAAGGACCCTGCAGGGCGTTGAAGCGGTGATCGACAAGGACCTGTGCTCGGCGCTGCTGGCCGAGCAGCTCAAGGCCGACCTGCTGGTGATCGCCACCGACGTCGACGCGGCCTACATCGACTATGGTAAACCCAGCCAGAAAGCCATTGCCCAGGCCCACCCCGGCGAACTGGAAAAGCTCGGTTTCGCGGCCGGCTCCATGGGCCCCAAGGTCCAGGCGGCTTGCGACTTTGCCCGCAACACCGGCAAGGTGGCGGTGATCGGCTCGTTGCCCGACATCGAAGGTATCGTCAAGGGTACCGCCGGTACCCGCGTCAGTACCTCCAAGACTGGCATCAGCTACCGTTGAGAGCAGCAGACGGGGGCGTAGGCCCGCCGGACCCCAAGCTTGCGGAGGATTCCACCATGGCCCAGTTCGAACCCGGACACCTGCATATCGAGCGTCATGCGCTGACCAAGGACGATCATAGCTACAACCTGCGCATCGACTATGAAGTCGCCCAGGATCCCAAGGAAGGCAAAGGCATGCAGTTCCGCCTGCATGGCTCGGTGCAGGACAAGAGCGTCGACGAGAGCTTCTTCCTGCCCAAGGACCAGGCCTTCGATTTCGCCCGCCACGCCACCCGCATCGCCCAGAAGTACGGCATGCCCAAGAACGCCAGCATCGGCTCGATGCACAAGTACTACGATGAAATGTTCGAGGACGTACGCCAGCAGCTGGATGTGAAGTCGGGGGATCCGGTCAAACCGGAGCATCTGCAGTAGTATTCGTCAGGGCCGCTTCGCGCTCCATCGCCTGCAGGAGCGGGCTTGCCCCGCGATGGACTGCGGCGCAGCCCCTGGGTAGATAATTCCCCCGTGGGCCAACTGCAAGGCATACTGCCCCTCTTTGCCAGTTCAAATCTTCATTCCCATGCGCATCCACGTCAGCTTCATCGACCGCGTCGGCATCACCCAGGAAGTCCTGGCCCTGCTCGGTGCTCGCAATCTCAACCTGGACGCCGTGGAGATGGTTCCGCCCAACGTCTACATCGACGCCCCGACCTTGAGCCCCGCGGTGCTCGAGGAGTTGCACGACGCGCTGTTCGATGTCCGTGGCGTACAGTCGGTGGAGGTGGTCGACATCCTCCCCGGCCAACGTCGGCATCTGCAACTCGACGCGCTGCTCGCCGCGATGAGCGATCCGGTGGTGGCGGTGGACAGCGCCGGCACCGTGCTGTTGGCCAACCCGGCATTGATCGCCCTGTGCGGGCGCGAATCGGCCGGGCGTTCGGTGGGCGAACTGTTTGCCGATGATGGCCTGCTGCAAGCCTTGCTGGACAATGGTTTCCACCTGCCGATGCGGGAGATGCAGGTCAATGGCCAGAGTTTGCTGCTCGATGCCACGCCGATCACCCATGCCGGTGGGCTGCTGACCCTGTACCCGCCCCACCGCATGGGCGAGCGGCTATCGGCGCTGCACCACGACCACGCCGAAGGCTTCGATGCCCTGCTTGGGGAGTCCCCGGCGATCCGCACGCTCAAGGCCCGTGCCTTGCGCGTCGCGGCGCTGGACGCGCCCCTGCTGATCCATGGCGAAACCCGCACCGGCAAGGAGCTGGTGGCTCGCGCCTGCCATGCCATCAGCAGCCGCCATGCAGCACCTTTCCTGGCCCTGAACTGCGCCGCCCTGCCAGAGAACCTCGCCGAAAGCGAGTTGTTTGGCTATGCCCCCGGTGCCTTCACCGGGGCCCAGCGTGGCGGCAAGCCAGGGCTGATGGAACTGGCCAACCAGGGCACGGTGTTCCTTGACGAGATCGGCGAGATGTCGCCCTACCTGCAGGCCAAGCTCCTGCGTTTTCTCAACGATGGCAGCTTCCGTCGGGTCGGCGGCGACCGCGAGGTCAAGGTCGATGTGCGCATCCTCAGCGCCACCCACCGGGACCTTGAGAAAATGGTCGCCGAAGGCAGCTTCCGCGAAGACCTGTTCTACCGTTTGCACGTGCTCAACCTGGAAGTGCCGCCGCTGCGTGAACGCGGCCAGGACATCCTCCTGCTCGCGCACACCTTCATGCAGCAGGCCTGTACGCAGATACAGCGTCCACTCTGCCGCCTGGCGCCAGCCACCCATGTCGCGCTGCTGGGCAACCCCTGGCCCGGTAATGTGCGCCAGTTGCAAAACGTGATCTTCCGCGCCGCCGCCATCTGCGAGAGCAACCTGGTGGACATCGGCGACCTGGACATTGCCGGCACGTCCGTGGCCCGCGGCCACGACGGCGAGGTGGCCAGCCTGGAGCAGGCGGTGCAGGGCTTCGAGCGCGAGCTGCTGCAACGGCTGTACCTCACCTACCCCTCGACGCGCCAACTCGCCGGGCGCCTGCAAACCTCGCATACCGCCATCGCCCATCGCCTGCGCAAGTATGGGATTTCCACCAGGCCATGAGGTTATAAGCTTGTATCGATTTCGCTACATCGTAGCGAAATCGATACAAGCCGCTAGAAGCGCCGCTAGGCAAGCGTTTCAGGCGACAAATCTCGCCCCTGCGCCACCAGGTGTAGCGATTTCGTTACGAGGGCAGCAACGCTAGCCCCGGTGCAGGCCTTTGGATCATTGGGTTTGCGCGTTATTCCCAGGCTGGCCGCATTATTGCTTAGAGAACCCCAACCAAGCGCGCGGAACCGCACCGCGCCTACGCCGTTTCCTGCGTCCCCGAGGAGTTCCCATGAGCGAGTTGCGTTATACCGAAGATCACGAATGGCTTCGCGTCGAAGCCGATGGCAGCATCACCGTGGGCATCACCGCCTTTGCCCAGAACGCCCTTGGCGATGTGGTCTTCGTGCAACTGCCTGAGCTGCAGACCTACGAACAAGCCGCCGAAGCCTCCACGGTCGAATCGGTAAAGGCTGCCAGCGGCGTATACATGCCGCTGACGGGTGAAGTGGTCGAGGTCAATCCCAAGCTCGACGGCAACCCCGAACTGGTCAATGAGGACCCGCTGGGCGAAGGTTGGTTCTTCCGTTTCATCCCCGCCGATGCGGGTGCCGTGGCCGAGCTGCTCGACCAGGACGCCTACGACCGCCTGATCAAAGCCAACGCTGACGCCTGAGGACCTGCCATGACCATCAACCTCGGCACTGCCAACGAATTCATCGCCCGTCACATCGGCCCCCGTGCCGCCGACGAGCACAACATGCTGGCCACCCTGGGCTTCGATTCGCTGGACGCCATGAGCGCCGCCGTCATCCCCGACAGCATCAAGGGCACCAGCGTGCTGGCGCTCGGTGACGGCCAGAGCGAGGCCGATGCCCTTGCCTCGCTCAAGGCCATCGCTGGCAAGAACCAGCTGTTCAAGAGCTACATCGGCCAGGGCTACTACAACTGCCACACCCCGGCACCGATCTTGCGCAACCTGCTGGAAAACCCGGCCTGGTACACGGCCTACACGCCCTACCAGCCAGAGATCTCCCAAGGCCGCCTGGAAGCCCTGCTGAATTTCCAGACGCTGATCAGCGACCTGACGGGCCTGCCCATCGCCAACGCCTCGTTGCTCGACGAAGCCACCGCCGCTGCCGAGGCCATGACCTTCTGCAAGCGTCTGAGCAAGAACAAGGGCAGCCACGCATTCTTCGCCTCGATCCATTGCCACCCGCAAACCCTCGACGTGCTGCGCACCCGCGCCGAACCGCTGGGGATCGAGGTGGTGGTCGGTGACGAGCATGCGCTCAGCGACACCAACGCCTTTTTCGGCGCCCTGCTGCAGTACCCGGCCAGCGGCGGTGAAGTCTTCGACTACCGCGCGCTGGTGGAGCGCTTCCACGCCAGCAATGCCTTGGTCGCGGTAGCGGCCGACCTGCTGGCGCTGACCCTGCTGACCCCGCCAGGCGAGTTCGACGCCGACGTGGCCATCGGCAGCGCCCAGCGCTTCGGCGTGCCGCTAGGCTTCGGCGGCCCGCACGCGGCCTACTTCGCCACCCGTGACGCATACAAGCGCGACATGCCGGGGCGCCTGGTCGGCGTGTCGATCGACCGCTTCGGCAAGACTGCCCTGCGCCTGGCCATGCAGACCCGCGAGCAGCACATCCGCCGCGAGAAGGCCACCAGCAACATCTGCACCGCGCAGGTCCTGCTGGCCAACATCGCCAGCATGTACGCCGTCTACCACGGCCCAGCGGGCCTCAAGCGCATCGCCGAGCGCACCCATGCCCTGACCGCGATCCTGGCCGACGGCCTCAAGACGCTCGGCGTGGACGTGCTCACCCAAGCCTGCTTCGACACCCTGACCCTGGCCACCGGCAGCGCCACCGCCGAACTGCACGACAACGCCCGCGCCCAGGGCCTGAAACTGCGCCAGATCGACGCGGCACACCTGGGCCTGTCGCTGGATGAAACCAGCACCCAGGCCGATGTCGAAGCGCTGTGGCAGTTGTTCGCCGCCGACCAGCCCCTGCCTGCGTTCGCCGCCCTGGCCGCGAGCGCCGAGTCACGCCTGCCAGCCGCCCTGGCGCGCCAGTCGGCCATCCTCGAGCACCCGGTGTTCAACCGTTACCACAGCGAAACCGAGCTGATGCGCTACCTGCGCCGTCTGGCCGACAAGGACCTGGCCCTGGACCGCACCATGATTCCGTTGGGCTCGTGCACCATGAAGCTCAACGCGGCCAGCGAGATGATCCCGGTGACCTGGGCCGAGTTCGGTAACCTGCACCCCTTCGCCCCGGCCGAGCAAAGCCAGGGCTACCAGCAGCTGACCCAGGAGCTGGAAGCCATGCTTTGCGCCGCCACCGGCTACGACGCGGTGTCGCTGCAGCCCAACGCCGGATCCCAGGGCGAGTACGCAGGTCTGCTGGCGATCCGCGCCTACCACCAGAGCCGTGGTGAAGCGCGCCGCAATATCTGCCTGATCCCCTCCTCGGCCCACGGCACCAACCCGGCGACCGCACAGATGGCCGGCATGCGCGTGGTGGTCACCGCCTGTGATGCCCGTGGCAACGTCGACATCGACGACCTGCGCGCCAAGGCTATCGAGCACCGCGAGCACCTGGCCGCGTTGATGATCACCTATCCGTCGACCCATGGCGTGTTCGAGGAAGCCATCGGCGACATCTGCGCGATCATCCATGACAACGGTGGTCAGGTGTACATCGACGGCGCCAACATGAACGCCATGGTCGGCCTCTGCGCGCCAGGCAAGTTCGGCGGCGACGTCTCGCACCTGAACCTGCACAAGACCTTCTGCATTCCCCACGGCGGTGGCGGCCCGGGCGTCGGCCCGATCGGCGTCAAGGCGCACCTGGCGCCCTTCCTGCCGGGCCACGGAACGCTTGCCAACACCCAGGGCGCGGTTTGCGCCGCACCGTTCGGCAGCGCCAGTATCCTGCCGATCACCTGGATGTACATTCGCATGATGGGCGGCGCCGGCCTCAAGCGGGCCTCGCAGATGGCCATCCTCAATGCCAACTACATCGCTCGCCGTCTCGAAGAGCACTACCCTGTCCTGTACAGCGGCAGCAACGGCCTGGTGGCCCACGAATGCATCCTGGACCTGCGCCCGATCAAGGACAGCAGCGGCATCAGCGTCGACGACGTGGCCAAGCGCCTGATCGACTACGGCTTCCATGCCCCGACCATGTCCTTCCCGGTGGCCGGCACGCTGATGATCGAACCGACTGAAAGTGAATCCAAGGAGGAACTGGACCGTTTCTGCGACGCGATGATCCGCATCCGCGAGGAGATCCGGGCGGTGGAAAGCGGCAGCCTGGACAAGGACGACAACCCGCTGCGCAACGCGCCGCACACCGCGGCGGAACTGGCCGGCGAATGGCTCCATGGCTACAGCCGCGAGCAAGCGGTGTACCCGCTGCCGAGCCTGGTGGAAGGCAAGTACTGGCCACCGGTGGGTCGGGTCGACAACGTGTTCGGCGACCGCAACCTGGTCTGTGCCTGCCCGTCGGTGGAGAGCTACCAGGACGCCTGAGGCGACCTATGGGCGGCTTATTGCACTTGAGGAGCGGGTACGCCCGCTCCTGTAGAACACCAAGGAGTCACTGATGTCCGAAACACTGCACAAGACCCCGCTGCATGCCCTGCACCTTGAATTGGGCGCGCGCATGGTACCGTTCGCCGGCTACGAAATGCCGGTGCAGTACCCGCTCGGCGTGATGAAAGAGCACCTGCACACCCGTGACCAGGCCGGCCTGTTCGATGTCTCGCACATGGGCCAGATCCGCCTGAGCGGCGCCCAAGCGGCCCAGGCCCTGGAATCTCTGGTGCCGGTGGATATCATCGATTTGCCGGTGGGCATGCAGCGCTACGCCCTGTTCACCACTGCGCAGGGCGGCATCCTCGACGACCTGATGGTCGCCAACCTGGGCAATGACGAGCTGTTTCTGGTAGTCAACGCGGCCTGCAAAGAGCAGGACCTGGCTCACCTGCGCCAGCATCTGGGTGAGCAGTGCGAGGTCCAGCCACTGTTCGAGGAGCGCGCGCTGCTGGCCCTGCAAGGTCCCGCGGCCGCCAAGGTGCTGCAGCGCCTGGCGCCGGAAGTGGCGGACATGACCTTCATGCAGTTCAAGCCCGTGACCCTGCTGGATCAAGCCTGTTATGTCAGCCGATCGGGCTACACCGGCGAAGACGGTTTCGAGATCTCCGTACCGGCCGGCAGCGCCGATGCACTGGCCCGCCGCCTGCTGGCCGAGCCCGAAGTCGTCGCGATAGGCCTGGGCGCACGCGACTCCCTGCGCCTGGAAGCCGGCCTGTGCCTGTATGGCCATGACATGAACGCCGACACCACGCCGGTCCAGGCCAGCCTGCTCTGGGCGATTTCCAAGGCGCGCCGCGCCGACGGCGCACGCGCGGGCGGCTTCCCGGGTGCCGAGGCAATCTTTGCCGAGCAGCGGCAAGGCGTGGTGCGCAAGCGTGTCGGCCTGCTGCCGCAAGAGCGCACGCCCGTGCGTGAAGGCGCCGAGATCGTCGATGATGCTGGCAAGGTAGTTGGCCAGGTCAGCAGCGGCGGCTTCGGCCCAACCCTGGGCGCGCCAGTGGCGATGGGTTATGTGGATCGCGAACAGGCTGCTCTGGAAACTTCACTCTGGGCACTGGTGCGGGGCAAACGAGTCGCGCTGAAAGTCAGCGCAATGCCCTTCGTCGCGCAGCGTTATCATCGCGGCTGATGCACTGTCGCGGGGCAGGTCCATAGTTTCGTTTTCGAACCTGCCCCACGACTTTCGAACATGGCGCAAAGGCAGGCGCCATGCCGTTTGCGGCAATTTTGTGAGACCCTCGAAAAAGGCCTGAAACCATCGATTCGCAGGGCTTGTTTTTGTCGTCGAAGTTAGCGTAGAGTCACTTCACTGTGTTTGCATGGGTCGCTATGGTTCGTGACCTGGGCAGTAGCGCTGAGAATTGCTACAACCCGTTCGACGTCTCTTACTTTCCTGCAACCCAGCCCAGTAATCTTCCATTTAGGAAGAAGCTGTTATTACTTCTAAGTTCCAAAGGAAATAAGACAATGTCCCAACGTCAGAGCGGTACCGTCAAGTGGTTTAACGACGAGAAAGGTTTTGGTTTCATCACTCCTGAAAGCGGTCCGGATCTGTTCGTGCACTTCCGCGCTATCCAGGGCAACGGCTTCAAGAGCCTGAAAGAAGGCCAGAAGGTTACCTTCATCGCCGTGCAAGGCCAGAAAGGCATGCAGGCTGACGAAGTACAAGCGGAAGGCTGATTTTTCCGAAAAAAGCCCCTGCTGGTAACAGCAGGGGCTTTTTTGTGCCTGCGATTACGTAGAATGTGCGTTTTGCAAGGAGCCCTTCGCATGCCCACGCCCCGCCTGCAGCCTCAGGGCGATTTTCCGACCGTTGGCCTGGGCCGGCGCCTGGCCGCCATGTTCTACGACGCCCTGCTCTGCACGGCGCTGCTGATCGTTACGGCCGGCGTCTACAAGCTGATCCAGATGTCGATCCTGGGCGAAGCACGAATGCGCGCGTTGACCGACGCTGGCGCCCTGGACGCTGACCCTCTGCTGTCCACCGTGCTCGTGTTTGCCCTGTTCGGCTTCTTCGCCAAGTTCTGGACCCATGGCGGACAAACCCTGGGCATGCAGGTGTGGGGCATTCGCGTGCAGAATGCCGACGGCAGGGCCATCAGCCTGTGGCAGGCGCTATTGCGCTTCGTGGTCGCCATTGCCTCCTGGCTGTGCCTGGGGCTTGGGTTCATCTGGTCGCTGATCGACGCGCGCAAACGCAGCTGGCATGACATCTATTCGGACACCCAGCTGGTGCGGGTGCCTAAACGCAAGCAATGAGTGCTGGTCTAGCGCCCTGCGCTTGCCCCTGGGGCCATAAAAAAGCCGACTCTGAAGTCGGCTTTTTTCATGCCAAGGGCACCGTCAACCCGCCCGGCGCATCAACCACAACCCCGCCAGTGCACAGATGCCAGCCGGGATTACCACCGCCAGCAGCGGTGGGAAGCCGAATACCTGGCTCGACGGCCCGAGCAGGTCCTGGGCGATGCGGAACACGAAGCCCACCAGCACACCGGTAAATACACGTTGGCCGAGGGTCACCGAACGCAACGGGCCGAAGATGAAGGAAATCGCCATCAGCACCAGTGCCGCGGTAACTGCCGGCTGCAGAACCTTGGTCCAGAACGCCAGCCAGTAACGGGCGTTGTTCAGGCCCTGGTCGGAGAGGTAGTGGATGTAATCCCACAAGCCGGTGATCGACAGCGATTCTGGCGCTAGGATCACGGTGTTGAGCAACTGCGGGCTGACCGAGACGTCCCAGCGCTCCTGCGGTGCGTTGATCACTTCGGTGTGATCACCCCGAAAATGCGTGGTGCTGACGTCGCTGAGCAGCCAATGATCATCCTGATACTGCGCCCGGCGGGCGAAGCTGGAAGTGACCATGTGTCGCTGGTCATCGAAACGGTAACGCGTAACACCCAGCAGCAAGCCGTTGGGCTGCACCGAGTTGATGTGCACGAACTCCTCGCCCTGGCGGTGCCACATGCCGCGCTTGGAGCTCTGCGCCTCGCCTCCGCCCTGGGCCAGGGAACGGTCAGCCTGGGCCTTGTTCTCGGTGACCGGTGCCAGGTATTCACCGATCAGCAGGCCGACGATCATCAGTACCAGCATCGGTTTCATGACCGCCCAGACGATCCGCCCGATGGACACCCCGGCGGCGCGCATGATGGTCAGCTCGCTGCTGCTGGCCAGGCTGCCCAGGCCGATCAGGCAGCCGATCAGCGCCGCCATCGGCAGCATGTCGTAGAGCCGGCGTGGCGCGGTCAACAGGACGAAGTTGCCGGCGTCCAGGAGGGTGTAGGTGTCGCTGATGTCGCCCATCTCATCGATGAAGGCGAACAGCGAAGCCAGGCCCAGGATGATCCCCAGTACCGCCAGGATCGCCAGCAGGACGCTCTTGCCGATGTAGTTGTCCAGCTTAACCATGGGCCACCTCCGCACGGCGCGCCGCGCGCTTGAGCCGCAACGGTTCCCAGTAGACCAGCGCCAGGCCGATCAGCAGGAACAGTGCGTGCACCCACCAGATACCCAGGGAGATTGGCAACTTGCCCTTTTCAAGGGCGCCGCGCACGGAAATCAGCATTGTCAGGTAGGCCATGTACAGAAGAATCGCCGGCAGCAACTTGAGGAAGCGCCCTTGGCGTGGATTGACCCTGGCCAGCGGCACCGCCATCAAGGTCACGATGAACACCAGCAACGGCAAGGACAGGCGCCACTGCAACTCGGCGCGCTCGCGCAAATCCTGGCTGCCGAACAGCTGCGAGGTGGGGATGGCTTCGCGCTCGGTGACCTCCTCGCTGACCTCGGGCTTGGGCAGCAGCACGCCATAGGTGTCGTACTTGATGGCGCGGTAGTCGGCCTGGCCGGGGTTGCCATCGTAGCGGTAGCCGTTTTCCAGGATCAGGTAACGATTGCCATCCGCCTGGACCTCCTGGTGGCCCTTTTCGGCCACCAGCACCGAAGGCCCGCGATCCTTGGTCTTGTCCTGGTTCGAGCGCTTCTCGGAGATGAACACGCCGGCCAGGTTGACGCGATCGTCCGTCAGCTCCTCGGTGTAGGTGACCCGGGTGCCATCGCGCAGGGTCTGGAAGCGTCCCGGGACCAGGGTGTCGAACTCGGTCAGGGCATCCTGCTGATTGATGATATGGGCCACTTGGGACACACCCTGGGGCGCCAGGCTCAGACTCAGCCAGGCCACCAGCAGCGCGACCAGCGTGGCCGGCGCCATGGTCACGGCCAACAAGCGCTGCTGGCTCATGCCGGTCGCCGAGAGCACTGTCATTTCGCTCTCCAGGTACAGCCGGCCATAGGCAAGCAGGATCCCCAGGAACAGGCCCAGCGGCAGGATCAGTTGCAGGAAGCCCGGAAGACGATAGCCCATGATCAGGAACAGCACACTCGGATCGAGGACGCCCTGGGCCGCCTGGGCCAGGTATTTGATGAAGCGCCCGCTCATGATGATGACCAGCAGCACGGCGCTGACGGCGCTCAAGGTCACCAGGACCTCGCGGGACAGATAACGGAAGACGATCAAACCAGACACTCCTGGGTTGTCAGGCTCGGACAGCCAAACAAAGGGTACAGACAGCCAAGACCATTGCCGGTTCGCCAGGGGCGAACCTCCATGTGAAGTGCGCGCATTATCCTGTGATTGGCCGCGCCTGTCACTTGGCGCCATTCATTGGCGCATGCCGGGCACCTCTGGAACGCACGGCGAGCGCACGTCGGGGTTGTCACCAGGGTCGCTGGGGGCTCAAACTGGGTGCTTTTCCACTGGCCTGCAGACGCGGCCAGGCCCTGCCCAGACAGCGCCAACTGACATCATTCGGGGACCCTGAAATGGAACTGGTTGTAAAAAGCGTAGCCGCAGCATCCGTGAAAACTGCCACTCTGGTCATCGCCGTGGGCGAAGGCCGTACGCTCGGTGCCGCCGCCACGGCCGTCGACCAGGCCAGCAATGGCGCCCTGAGTGCCGTGCTCAAGCGTGGCGACCTGGCCGGGCAGCCCGGCCAGACCCTGCTGCTGCACAGTCTTCCGGGGCTCAAGGCCGAGCGCGTGCTGCTGGTGGGCAGCGGCAAGGAACAGGCCCTGGGCGACCGCAGCTGGCGCAAGCTGGTGGCCAGCGTTGCCGGTGTGCTCAAGACCCTCGGCGGCAGCGATGCCGTGCTGGCCCTCGACGAAGTGGCGGTGACCGGCCGTGATGGCCAGTACGGCAAGTTCCGCCTGCTGGCCGAGACCCTGCTCGATGGCGAATATGTGTTCGATCGTTTCAAGAGCAAGAAGGCCGAACCGCGCGCGCTGAAAAAAATCACCCTGCTCACCGACAAGGTCGGCCAGGCCGAGGTCGAACGTGCGGTCAAGCACGCCAGCGCCATCGCCAGCGGCATGGCCTTCACCCGCGACCTGGGCAACCTGCCGCCGAACATCTGCCACCCAAGCTTCCTTGCCGAACAGGCCAAGGACCTGGGCAAGGCATTCAAGGGGCTGAAGGTCGAGGTGCTCGACGAGAAGAAGATCAAGGACCTGGGCATGGGCGCCTTCTACGCCGTTGGCCAAGGCAGCGACCAGCCTGCGCGGCTGATCGTGCTGAACTACCAGGGCGGCAAGAAGAGCGAGAAGCCCTTCGTGCTGGTGGGCAAGGGCATCACCTTCGACACCGGCGGCATCAGCCTCAAGCCGGGTGCCGGCATGGACGAGATGAAATTCGACATGGGCGGCGCCGCCAGCGTGTTCGGTACCCTGCGCGCGGTCCTGGAACTGCAGCTGCCGATCAACCTGGTGTGCCTGTTGGCCTGTGCCGAGAACATGCCTAGCGGCGGCGCTACCCGCCCAGGCGACATCGTCACCACCCTGAGCGGGCAGACCGTCGAAATCCTCAACACCGACGCCGAAGGGCGCCTGGTACTGTGCGACACCCTGACCTACGCTGAGCGCTTCAAGCCGCAGGCGGTGATCGACGTCGCCACGCTGACCGGCGCCTGCATCGTCGCCCTGGGCAGCCATACCACGGGCCTGATGGGCAACAACGATGCGCTGATCAGCCAGCTGCTCGACGCCGGCAAGCGCGCCGACGACCGCGCCTGGCAGCTGCCGCTGTTCGACGAGTACCAGGAGCAGTTGGACAGCCCGTTCGCCGACATCGCCAACATCGGCGGCCCAAAGGCCGGCAGCATCACCGCCGGCTGCTTCCTGTCGCGCTTCGCCAAGGCCTACGACTGGGCGCACCTGGACATCGCCGGCACCGCCTGGATCAGCGGCGGCAAGGACAAGGGCGCCACGGGCCGTCCGGTGCCCCTGCTGACCCAGTACCTGCTCGACCGCGCCAGCGCTTGATGGCCCAGCGCCGACGGTGCCCTGGCACCGTCGGCCGGCGAACTGAACCATGAGCCAAGTCGATTTCTATATCCTGCCCACCGACGCATTGTCGGCGCGCCTGGATTTCGCCTGCAAACTGTGCGAGAAAGCCTGGCGCCTCGGCCACCGGGTCTACCTGCATTGCCACGATGCCGAGCAGCGTGCCGAACTGGACGCACGCCTGTGGCGCTTCAAGGGCGAGGCCTTCATTCCCCATGACCACGCTGAGGCGCATGCCGATGCGACGGTCGCCCTGGGCATCGGCAGCGATGCAGGTGAGCACCGGGACCTTTTGATCAACCTGGGTCCCGAGGTGCCAGCGTTCGTCGGCCAGTTCGAACGTGTCGCCGAGATCGTGGTGGAAGAGCCCGGCATTCGCCTCGCGGCGCGCGAGCGATTCCGTTTCTATCGCGAACAGGGCTATGCTCTGCAAGACCACCGCTTACAGCGACTTTAATGACGATGGACAAGCCCACTGCCCTGCCCCAATCCGCCCACCTGCTCGACGACCTCGAGTCGATCCGCCAGCTGTTGGGTGATGCCGATCTGCAACCGCCTCTGCTCACCGACACCGTCGAGCAGATCCCACTGCTCGACGAGCGGGCCGATAACGAACGGGCCGCCGAAGCGCCGCCTGTTGCCGAACGTCCGGCGCAACCTGCGGACGACCCGCAGACCCGTCGCCAGGACACCCTGCTGCACCTGGACAGCGAACTGCGCGCCGCCGCGCAGCAGATCATGCAAGACGTGATCAACGACTTTACCCCGCACATCGAGAACGAGATCAAGCGCCGGCTGGCTGCACGGTTGGAGCGATTGCTCAAACAATCGACCGACTGACCCGCTGCAGCTTTAAATCCGCCTTATGCTCGGTCGCCGTGAACAAGGGCGAAGCCATTGCCCTGCACAGAGGTGTCAGGGCTGGTACAAGAGAGTAGCCACAAGTGCGGCGGCCATAAATATTCCATACGCGACAGCGCAGCCAGAAAGGTTGAAACGCCTACAGGTGCTTGCAGCCTGCGGCTCCGTTATACTTCCCGGCTTTCCTGAATAAATGCCATAGGGTCCCGCCGCGCATGGATAAGACCTACCAGCCGCACGCTATCGAAACTTCCTGGTACAACACCTGGGAGTCCGAGAACTATTTCGCTCCGCAAGGTGCAGGCGAGTCCTACACCATCATGATCCCGCCGCCGAACGTCACCGGCAGCCTGCACATGGGTCACGGCTTCAACAACGCGATCATGGACGCCCTGATCCGTTTCCGTCGCATGCAGGGCCGCAACACCCTGTGGCAACCCGGGACCGACCATGCCGGTATCGCCACCCAGATGCTGGTCGAGCGCCAGCTCGAGGCCAAGGGCCAGAACCGTCATGACCTGGGCCGCGAGAAGTTCCTGGACAAGGTCTGGGAGTGGAAGGAGCAGTCGGGCGGCAACATCAGCCGGCAGATCCGCCGCCTGGGCTCGTCGGTGGACTGGAGCCGCGAGCGCTTCACCATGGACGACGGCCTCTCCGAAGCGGTCAAGGAAGCCTTCGTGCGCCTGCACGAAGATGGCCTGATCTACCGCGGCAAGCGCCTGGTCAACTGGGATACCAAGCTGCACACGGCGATCTCCGACCTGGAAGTGGAAAACCACGACGAGAAGGGACACCTGTGGAACCTGCGCTACCCCTTGGCCGACGGCGCCAAGACGGCTGATGGCAAGGACCACCTGGTGGTCGCCACCACCCGTCCGGAAACCCTGCTCGGTGACGCCGCCGTCGCCGTCAACCCGAACGACGAACGCTACCAGGCCCTGATCGGCAAGTTCGTCGAGCTGCCGCTGGTTGGGCGCCGCATCCCGATCGTTGCCGACGACTACTGCGACCCCGAATTCGGCACCGGCTGCGTGAAGATCACCCCAGCCCACGACTTCAACGACTACGAAGTCGGCAAGCGCCACAACCTGCCGCTGCTGAACATCTTCGACAAGAACGCGCTGGTATTGGCCAACGCCCAGGTGTTCAACCTCGACGGCAGCATCAACGACAGTCTCGACACCACGCTGCCGGCGCAGTACGCCGGCCTCGACCGTTTTGTCGCACGCAAGCAGATCGTCGCTGACATGGATGCCGCCGGCCTTTTGGTCAGCGTCGATGACCACGCCCTGAAAGTGCCGAAGGGCGACCGCTCTGGCACGGTCATCGAGCCATGGCTGACCGACCAGTGGTACGTCTCCACCAAGCCGCTGGCAGAGCCTGCCATCGCCGCCGTCGAAGATGGCCGCATCCAGTTCGTGCCCAAGCAATACGAAAACATGTACTTCTCCTGGATGCGTGACATCCAGGATTGGTGCATCAGCCGTCAGCTGTGGTGGGGCCACCGCATTCCGGCCTGGTACGACGAAGCCGGCCAGGTCTACGTCGGCCGCAGCGAGGAAGAAGTCCGCGCCAAGCACAACCTGGGCGCAGATGTAGTCCTGAACCAGGACAACGACGTGCTCGACACCTGGTTCAGCTCGGGCCTGTGGACTTTCTCCACCCTGGGCTGGCCGCAGCAGACCGAGTTCCTCAAGACTTTCCACTCCACCGACGTGCTGGTGACCGGTTTCGACATCATTTTCTTCTGGGTCGCCCGGATGATCATGCTGACCATGCACCTGGTGAAGAACGAGGACGGCACCCCGCAGGTACCGTTCAAGACCGTCTACGTCCACGGCCTGGTGCGCGATGGCCAGGGTCAGAAGATGTCCAAGTCCAAGGGCAACGTCCTTGACCCGCTGGACATCGTCGATGGCATCACCCTCGACGCCCTGCTGGAAAAACGCACCAGCGGCATGATGCAGCCCAAGCTTGCCGAGAAGATCGCCAAGCAGACCAAGGCCGAGTTCCCGGAGGGCATCGCCAGCTACGGCACTGACGCCCTGCGCTTCACCTTCTGCTCGCTGGCCTCCACCGGTCGCGACATCAAGTTCGACATGGGCCGCGTCGAAGGCTATCGCAACTTCTGCAACAAGATCTGGAACGCCGCCCGCTACGTGCTGGACAAGGGTGAGGACTGCGGCCAGAACGGCGAGGCCTACGAGCTCTCGCTGGCCGACCGCTGGATCATCTCGCAGCTGCAGCGCACCGAGGCCGAAGTGACCCGCCAGCTGGAGCAGTTCCGCTTCGACCTGGCCGCCCAGGCGCTCTACGAGTTCATCTGGAACCAGTACTGCGACTGGTACCTGGAATTGTCCAAGCCGGTACTGTGGGACGAGAATGCCCCGGTCGAGCGCGCTCGTGGCACCCGCCGCACCCTGGTGCGCGTACTGGAAGTCGCCCTGCGCCTGGCCCATCCGTTCATGCCGTTCATCACCGAAGAGATCTGGCAGCGCCTGGCGCCGCTGGCCGGTGCCGAAGGCAAGACCATCATGCTGCAGCCATGGCCGGTGGCCAACGAGGCCCGTATCGACGTCGCCGCCGAAGGCGATATCGAGTGGCTCAAGGAGCTGATGCTCGGCGTGCGCAATATCCGTGGCGAAATGAATATCGGCCCAGGCAAGCCACTGTCGCTGTACCTGAAGAATGCCAGCGCCGAAGACCAGCGTCGCCTGCAGGAAAACGAAGCGCTGCTCAAGAAGCTGGCGAAGATCGAGGCCTTCACCGTGCTTGGCGAGCAGGACGAAGCGCCGCTCAGCGCCACCGCCCTGGTCGGCGATCTGCAGGTCCTGGTGCCGATGGCCGGCCTGATCGACAAGGACGCCGAGCTCGCGCGCCTGAACAAGGAAATCCAGCGCCTGCAAGGTGAAGTCCAGCGCGTGGGTGGCAAGCTGTCCAACGCCGCCTTCGTCGACAAGGCCCCGCCTGCGGTGATCGACAAGGAGCGCGCCAAGCTGGCCGAGGCCGAACAGGCGTTGGCCAACTTCACCGAGCAGCATGCGCGGATTGCTGCGTTGTAACCTGACAGTGCTGATCTGACCGGCGAGGGCTGCGCCCTCTTCGTGACACAAGGCCGCTTCCACAAGGGATTCGCGTCGACCAGAGCTTCTGGATAACGACGTGGTCCCTAATGGGAGCGGCCTTGTGTCGCGATGGGGCCGCAGACCGGCCCCCGCTCTTGACGCTTTACCGGAGTCTGCCATGACCCAGAATAAACCCACCCTGCACCCGCGCAATCGCCACCAAGGCCGCTATGACTTCCCCAGCCTGATCAAGGGCAGCCCGGACCTGGGCCGTTTCATGATCACCAACCCCTATGGCAAGCCGAGCATCGACTTCGCCGACCCTGAGGCGGTGCGGGTATTCAACCGTGCGCTGCTCAAGGCCCAGTACAGCATCCAGCACTGGGATATCCCGGCCGACTACCTCTGCCCGCCGATTCCTGGGCGGGCTGACTACCTGCACGTGCTGGCCGACTTGCTGGCCGCCGACAACGCCGGCGAGGTCCCCCGTGGCGCCCCGGTACGCGCCTTGGACATCGGCGTGGGCGCCAATTGCATCTACCCGCTGCTGGGCCACAGCGATTACCGTTGGCGCTTCCTCGGCTCGGACATCGACGCCGTGGCCCTGGCCTCGGCCAAGGCGATCATCCAGGCCAACGGGCTGACCAAGGCCATCAGCCTGCGCCAACAGGACAACCGCAAGCACATCCTCCTGGGCCTGCTCGAGCACGACGAGCAATTCGAGATCACGCTGTGCAATCCCCCCTTCCATGCCTCGCGCGATGAAGCCACCCGCGGTAGCCAGCGCAAATGGCGGGCGCTGGGCAAGGCAGACCCCAAGCGCAAGCTGCCGGTGCTCAATTTCGGTGGCCAGAACAACGAGCTCTGGTGCGAAGGCGGCGAGATCCGCTTCGTCACCCAGTTGATCGCCGAAAGTGCCCAGCTTGGCCAGCAGGTCTTGTGGTTCACCTCGCTGGTATCCAAGGCCGCCAACCTGCCTGGCATCGAAGCCGCCCTGAAAAAGGCCGGGGTGCGGGCGCAGCAGGTGGTGGAAATGGGCCAAGGGCAGAAACAGAGCCGCATGGTCGCCTGGAGTTTCCACGACAACGCCGCGCGCCATGCCTGGCTACAGCGCCGGCTGGGTAAATCCCAGGCATGAAAAAACCGCGCCCGGGCAAGCCGGGCGCGGTTCAGCGAAGCTTCAACAATTACTTGTTGACGGCGTCGGTCAGGACTTTGGCAGGAACGAACTTGACGACTTTCTTGGCAGCGATTTCGATGGCGGCGCCAGTCGAAGGGTTGCGGCCGGTACGGGCAGGACGCTCGGTGATCTTCAGCTTGCCGATGCCTGGCAGCGTGATCTCGGCGCCGTTTTCCAGCTGGTCGGCGACGATCTGGCCCAGTTGCTCCAGGGCGTTGCGCGCGGTGGTCTTCGGCGCGTCGATAGCTTCGGCGATATCGGCAATCAGTTGGTCTTTGGTCAATGCCATGGTGGTGTTCCTTCCCTATCAAATTCAGTAGAAAAGCAGCGTGGTACGTCGGTTATCGGGCCCGCACCACAAGGGTCCGGCGGGCCTCGTCAATCGCGTATGTAGATACGCAAATCGGCGTTTGGTTCGACCCGACGAGAACGAGCTGCCAGCAATGCGCCACAACGGGGCACAAGACCGCGCAAAGCTACCACAGGAATGGATAAATATCCGCTTCGGACCACGCTTTTGTTCAGGTTTTTCGGGGGTTTGGCCGAAAAACGAGGAAAATCTGCTCAAAAAATCGACAACCGCCATTTGCGCCAATACTTGGCCACTGCATCGCCCCTCCCCTGGGTTAAACTGGGCGACTTTGCAGCGCGGCCACGCACCGCCTTTTTTCAGCCGAGAATCCTATGCCGATCCGTCATTGCATTGTCCACCTGATCGACAAGAAGCCCGATGGCAGTCCTGCCGTGCTGCATGCACGCGACTCCGAACTGAGGGAGTCGGACGCCATCGAGAACCTGTTGGCCGACCTCAACGACAGCTACAACGCCAAACAGGGCAAGGCCTGGGGCTTCTTTCACGCCGAGTCCGGTGCCCATCCATTCAGCGGCTGGCTCAAGCAGTACCTGGAACAGGAACGCGATTTCACCGCCTTCAGCCGCACCGCGGTCGAGCACCTGCAGAAGCTGATGGAAGAATCCAACCTGTCCACCGGCGGCCACGTGCTCTTCGCTCATTACCAGCAAGGCATGACCGACTACCTGGCCATTGCCCTGCTGCACCACAGCGAAGGCGTGGCGGTGAATGCCGAGCTGGATGTCACCCCGTCCAGGCATCTGGACCTGAGCCAGCTGCACCTGGCGGCGCGCGTCAACCTGTCGGAATGGAAGAACAACCAGAACTCCAAGCAGTACATCTCGTTCATCAAGGGCAAGAACGGCAAGAAGGTGTCGGATTACTTCCGCGACTTCATCGGTTGCCAGGAAGGCGTCGACGGCCCCGGGGAGACGCGCACCCTGCTCAAGGCCTTCAGTGACTTCGTCGAGAGCGAGGACCTGCCGGAAGAATCGGCGCGCGAGAAGACCCAGACCCTGGTCGACTACGCCACCAGCCAGACCAAGGCGGGCGAACCGGTGACGCTCAAGGAACTGTCCGGACTGATCGACGAAGACCGTCCGCAGGCCTTCTACGATCATATCCGCAACAAGGACTATGGCCTGTCGCCGGAGATCCCGGCCGACAAACGCACCCTCAATCAGTTCCGCCGCTTCACGGGGCGCGCCGAGGGGCTGTCGATCAGTTTCGAGGCGCACTTGCTGGGTTCGAAGGTGGAGTACGACGAAGAGGCCGGCACCCTGGTGATCAAAGGCCTGCCGACTCAGCTGATCGATCAGCTCAAGCGTCGCAAGGACTGAGCGCTTGCCAGGAGGCCACCAGCGCCTCCTTGGCGGTCTTTCGCAGTTTCTTCACCAGGCGCTCCTGGCGCAGCGCCTCGCCCTTGTCCGGCCACTGCTCGACATAGACCAGCGCCTGCGCCGGGCTGGTCTTGAAGTAGCGCGCCCCGCGGCCCTTCTGGTGCGCCAGGAAACGCCGCTGCGGGTCATCGCTGATTCCGCAATACAGCGAGCCATTGGCAGCACGTACCAGGTAGACGTACCAGGGCTTGGCCTGGTTGGAGAGGATGCGTTCGCTCACGGGCAATTTCGACAGGACGGTAAAAAGCGACAGCTTACCCCTTCACCGTCCCGCCTGGAACGCGCGCGCCCGGTTTGACTGCAAGCGGGCTCAGACCCGTTCGCTGACCACCTGCACATGCAGCGCCCGCCCGGCCTTGAGCCCGAACAGGATGGCGCCACCGCCGAGCACGGCGAAGATCCAGCCCACCGCACTCCAGCCGCCGGTCAGGTCATGCACCACCCCGACAGCGAACGGCCCCATCGAGGCCAGCGTGTAGCCCACGCCCTGGGCCATGCTGGAAAGGTTGGCCGCGACATGGGCATCCTTGGAGCGCAGCACGATCAGGGTCAGCGCCAGGGCGAAGGTCCCGCCCTGTCCCAGGCCCAGCAGGATCGCCCAGCCCCACAGGCCTTCGAGCGGCGCATAGAGGCAGCCGAACAACCCCATGAGGGTGACGAGCATGACGATGACGATGGCCAGGCGCTGGTCCTTGCCGCGGGTCGCGAGCCAGGGGGCACCGAGGGAGCTGATGAGCTGAACGATGACCGAGCCCGACAGTACCAACCCCGCTTCGGTCGGGCTCAGGCCACGGCCGATGAGGATCGACGGCAGCCAGCCGAAGACGATATAGGCCAGCGAGGATTGCAGGCCCATGTACAGGGTCACCTGCCAGGCCAGTGGATCACGCAACAGACCGCGCACCCGGTAGGCCACGCGGTGGCTGCCATGGCCCTGGCGCGCCTGGGGCAGCCACACCAGCATCGCCAGCAGCGCCGGCAGCGCCCAGAAGCCCAGCCCGGCCGCCCAGCTGTCATCCAGGTGCTGGCTGAGCGGTACAGTCGCGCCGGCCGCCATGGCCGCGCCCAGGCACAAGGCCATGGTGTAGACGCCGGTCAGGGTGCCGGCCTGCCGAGGGAAGTCGCGCTTGACGATGCCCGGCAGCAACACACCGATCACACCGATGCTGGCACCGGCCAGGATGCTGCCGAGGAACAGGCCGGCAACCCCTAGGGAGCTGCGCACGAGGATGCCCGCCGCCAGGGTCAGGAGAATACCGAGAATCACCCGCTCACTGCCGAAGCGGCGCGCCAGCACCGGCGCCAAGGGGGCGAACAGCCCCAGGCAGAGTACCGGCAAGGTGGTCAGCAAGCCCGCCTGGGCGGCGCTCAAGCCAAGGCCGGCGGACACCTCCCCCAACACTGGCGCCATGCTCGACAATGCCGGACGCAGGTTGAGCGCCACCAGCACCAGACCCAACAGCAGCAGCCACGGTTTGTGCAGTAGCGGCGGGTGCTGCTGGACCTGCTCATCATCCGCCTCGGCATCGATCAGCAATTCATCGAGCTCCGCCTCACGGGTGGCGGCATTGCGGGTCAGTTCGTCGGCCATGGCCATCTCGCTCAGTCAGGATTCGATCAGTGTCCGGCTCAGGGCCTTGGCCCGTTCCGGGTTGCGTTGTGCAATGGCCTCCAGGATCTGCTCATGCAGGTCAAAGACCGACTGGCAACGCGGTACGGTACTCATGTTGTGCTGCAGCGCGGCCGCCACTACCCCGGAGAAATACCGGTACAGCTCACTCAGGGCCGGGTTGTGCGCAGCGTCGATCAGCCGCTGGTGGAACACCAGGTCGCACTCCACGTAGGCATCGAGATCCCCATGAAAGTGGTGCCCGCTGTGCTCAAGGGCCTCGCGCAGGCCGCGCAGGTCGTCATCGGTGCGGCGCAGGGCTGCCAGCCCGATGGCCTCGGCCTCGAGGATGTGGCGGGTCTCGCGCGCCTGTTCGGGCGTGCAGCGGGACAGCGCCTGGACTGCATCGAGCGGATCCAGGGCGGTGCGCAGGTAACTGCCATCGCCCTGGCGGATTTCAACCAGGCCACTGAAGGCCAATACCCGCATGGCTTCGCGCACGGTATTGCGGCTGATGCCCAGTTCCAGGGCCAGTTCCGGCTCGGTGGGCAGGCGCTGGCCGACCGCCCAGGAACCGCTGGCAATGCGCTCGCGCAGTTGGTCAACGGCCTGTTCGACCAGGGAACGCTTGATAAGTAAGGGCATGCTTACATCCAGTCATCGGATGAATTTCAGGAACGAGAGGGTAGCGTGCAACGGTCCGTGGGGCAAGCCCTGAACCTACCGCTTGCGCAGGTAGGCCCGGACTGGCCCCGCGATCAGGACTACGGCGCGATCAGCTCAACGCATCCAGCAACGCCTGGTTCATCTCCGGCGTGCCAACGGTAATGCGCAGGAACTGCGCAATTCGCGCCTGCTTGAAATGCCGAACGATTACCCCTTGCTCACGCAGGCGCGCCGCCAGTTCGCCGGCATCCTGCTGCGGGTGGCGGGCGAAGATGAAGTTGGCCGCCGACGGCAGCACCTCGAAGCCACGCGCGGTGAGCGCCTCGACCAGCAGCTCGCGGCTGTCGATCACCTTGCGGCAGGTGGCCTCGAAGTACTCACGGTCCTCGAATGCCGCAGCGGCTCCGGCAATCGCCATGCGATCGAGCGGGTAGGAGTTGAAGCTGTTCTTGATCCGCTCCAAGGCTTCGATCAAGTCCGCATGCCCCACGGCCAAGCCGACCCGCAGGCCCGCCAGCGAACGCGACTTGGACAGGGTCTGGGTGACCAACAGGTTGTCGTAGCGGTCCACCAGGCTGATGGCAGTCTGCCCGCCGAAGTCGATGTAGGCTTCGTCGACCACCACCACCGAATCCGGGTTGGCCTGCAACAGCTGCTCCACCGCTTCGAGCGGCAGCAGGCAGCCTGTCGGTGCATTGGGGTTGGGGAAAATGATCCCGGCGTTGGCCTTGCGGTAATCCTCGATGCGGATCTGGAACCGATCGTCCAGCGGCACCTGCTCGAATGGGATGCCATAGAGGCCGCAGTACACGGGATAGAAACTGTAGCTGACGTCCGGGAACAGCAGCGGGCCACCGTGCTGGAACAGGCCGTGGAAGATGTGTGCCAGCACCTCGTCGGAACCGTTACCCAGAAATACCTGGCGCGGCTGCACGCCGTAGTACTCGGCCACCGCCTGCTTGAGGCGATCGCCGTTGGGATCAGGGTACAGGCGCAGATCGTCGTTCAGCTCGCCACGCATGGCCTCCAGCGCCTTGGGCGACGGGCCGTAGGGGTTTTCGTTGGTGTTGAGCTTGACCAGGCGGCTCAGCTTGGGCTGCTCGCCCGGCACGTAGGGCACCAGGTCCTTGACGAAGGGACTCCAGAATCGGCTCATGTTCAGTTCCCCTTCTTCTCGGTAAGGATACGGAATTCGGCGCTACGGGCGTGGGCGGTCAGCGACTCGCCTCGGGCCAGGACCGACGCGGTCTGCCCCAACTGCGAGGCGCCCTGCTCGGAGCAGAAAATGATCGACGAACGCTTCTGGAAGTCATAGACCCCCAGCGGCGAGGAAAAGCGCGCGGTGCCGGAGGTCGGCAAGACGTGGTTCGGGCCTGCGCAATAGTCGCCCAGGGCCTCGCTGGTGTGGCGGCCCATGAAGATCGCCCCGGCGTGGCGGATGTGCGGCAGCCAGGCCTGCGGGTCGGCCACCGACAGCTCCAGGTGCTCGGGGGCGATGCGATTGGCCACCGCCATCGCCTGCTGCATGTCGCTGACCTGGATCAGCGCGCCGCGGCCGTTGATCGAGGTGCGGATGATCTCGGCGCGCTCCATGGTCGGCAGCAGCTTGTCGATGCTGGCGGCGACGCGGTCGAGGAAGTCGGCATCGGGGCTGACCAGGATCGCCTGGGCATCTTCGTCGTGCTCGGCCTGGGAGAACAGGTCCATGGCGATCCAGTCCGGGTCGGTCTGACCGTCGCACACCACGAGGATTTCCGAAGGACCGGCAATCATGTCGATGCCGACCTGGCCGAACACGTGGCGCTTGGCGGTGGCCACGTAGATGTTGCCGGGGCCGACGATCTTGTCGACCTGCGGCACGCTCTCGGTGCCATAGGCCAGGGCCGCGACCGCCTGGGCGCCACCGACGGTGAACACGCGATCGACACCGGCGATGCAGGCGGCGGCCAGCACCAGCTCATTGACCTCGCCACGTGGGGTCGGCACGACCATGACCACTTCGCCGACACCGGCCACTTTCGCGGGGATCGCGTTCATCAGCACCGACGACGGATAGGACGCCTTGCCACCCGGCACATACAGGCCAGCACGGTCCAGCGGCGTGACCTTTTGCCCCAGCACGGTGCCGTCGGCCTCGGTGTACTGCCAGGAGTCCTGCTTCTGCCGCTCATGGTAGTTGCGCACGCGAGAGGCGGCGGTTTCCAAGGCCTCGCGCTGGGCTGGGGTAATACGGGTCAGGGCCAGCTCCAGGCGCTCGCGGCCAAGGATCAGGTCTTCGATGCGGGTGGCCTGGACGCCATCGAAGCGCTGGGTGAATTCCACCAGCGCCGAGTCGCCGCGCTCGCGCACGGCCTTGATGATGTCCAGCACGCGCTGGTTGACCGCCTCATCGGATACGCTCTCCCAGCTCAGCAGATGATCCAGATGTCGGGCGAAATCCGGGTCGGCGGCATTGAGACGGGCGATAGCAGTGGACACGGTCATGGCGAGGGCCTCGATTATTAGCGAATGCTCAGGCGCCCTAGGCTACCAGTCCATCCGCGCGGGCACCCGAGAATAAAGGCTATGACGCGGATAGACGGGCGCGACGGCAGAGGTCGCGCACGGAAGTCAGCCGCGGTGTCGCGATTCGACCGCTTGGCGCAGCGTGTCGATCAGGCTCTGGATGCGGGCATGCTGCATCTTCATCGAAGCCTTGTTGACCACCAGGCGGGAGGTGATGTCGGCGATCCAATCCTGGGGTTCCAGGCCGTTGGCACGGAGGGTATTGCCGGTGTCGACAACGTCGATGATCTTGTCGGCCAGGCCGATCAGCGGGGCCAGTTCCATCGAGCCGTACAGCTTGATGATATCGACCTGGCGACCCTGTTCGGCATAGTAGCGCTTGGCGACATTGACGAACTTGGTGGCCACGCGCAGGCGCCCCGTGGGCTCAGGCGCACCGACCGCGCCGGCGGTCATCAGCTTGCAGCGGGCGATCTGCAGGTCCAGCGGCTCGTACAGACCCTGGCCGCCGTACTCCATCAGCACGTCCTTGCCCGCCACGCCGAGGTCGGCGGCGCCATGCTCGACATAGGTCGGCACGTCGGTGGCACGCACGATGAGCAGGCGCACATCGTCCTGGGTCGTGGGAATGATCAGCTTGCGGCTCTTGTCCGGATTCTCGGTCGGCACGATACCGGCCTCGGCCAGCAGCGGCAGGGTATCGTCGAGAATTCGGCCCTTGGATAGCGCGATGGTCAACATGGGAAACGTCGGTCCTTAAGCGGCTACAGCTAGCCGGGCCATAGGCCCGGCTGCATTCGGTTCGGCTGGCGCGTCCCTGCGCCGGTCACAGGCTAGCCCGGTACGCGACGGATCTTCGCGCCCAGCATCTGCAGTTTTTCCTCGATGCACTCGTAACCACGGTCGATGTGGTAGATGCGGTCGATCAGCGTGTCACCGTCGGCAACCAGGGCCGACAGGACCAGGCTGGCCGATGCCCGCAGGTCGGTCGCCATGACCGGCGCGCCCTTGAGCGACTTGGTCCCGGTGACGATCGCGGTGTTGCCCTCGACCTGGATTTGCGCGCCCATGCGGTGCATCTCGTAGACGTGCATGAAGCGGTTTTCGAAGATCGTCTCGATCACCGCGCCGGTGCCTTCGGCAATGGCGTTGAGCGAGATGAACTGCGCCTGCATGTCGGTCGGGAACGCCGGGTACGGGGCGGTACGCAGGTTGACGGCCTTCGGCCGCTTGCCGTGCATGTTCAGCTCGATCCAGTCTTCACCGGTGGTGATGTCGGCGCCGGCCTCCTTGAGCTTCTCGAGGACGGCTTCAAGGATGGTCGGATCGGTGTCCTTGACCTTGACGCGACCACCGGTGACGGCGGCGGCGACCAGGTAGGTGCCAGTCTCGATACGGTCGGGCATCACCCGGTAGGTGGCCGAGTGCAGGCGCTCGACGCCATCGATGGTGATGGTGTCGCTGCCGGCGCCCTGAACCTTGGCGCCCATGGCGTTGAGGAAGTTGGCCAGGTCGACCACTTCCGGCTCGCGCGCGGCGTTCTGCAGGACACTGCGGCCCTTGGCCAACGCGGCCGCCATCATGATGTTCTCGGTACCGGTCACACTGACGGTATCGAAGAAGAAGTGCGCGCCGCGCAGGCCGCCCTCAGGTGCCTGAGCCTTGATGTAGCCACCCTCGACCTCGATCTTCGCACCCATGGCTTCAAGACCGCGGATGTGCAGGTCGACCGGACGCGAACCGATGGCGCAACCACCCGGCAGGGCGACTTCGGCCTTGCCGAAGCGCGCAACCATTGGCCCGAGCACGAGGATCGAGGCACGCATGGTCTTGACCAGCTCATAGGGAGCGACCAGGGTCTTGATGGTACGCGGGTCGATTTCCACGGCCAGCTTTTCGTCGATCACAGGCTCGATGCCCATGCGCCCGAACAGCTCGATCATGGTGGTGATGTCGTGCAGGTGCGGCAGGTTGCCGACCGTGACCGGGCCATCGGCCAGCAGTGTCGCGGCAAGAATCGGCAGGGCGGCGTTCTTCGCCCCGGAAATGCGAATTTCGCCATCAAGGCGAACGCCGCCAGTAATAATCAGTTTGTCCATTGGAATCTCGCCGCCAAGTTGGCTCAGGTGCGCTCAGCCCAGGCTGCGCTGCTGAAAAATTTCATGGTTACCGCATGGATGCTACCGTCGGCGATCCACGGGTTCAGGTGAGCATAGACCGCCTGCTGGCGCTTGACCGGGCTCAGGCCGGCCAGCTCGTCGCTGATCACGTTCAACTGGAAGTTGCAGCCTTCGCCTTCAACTTCGACCCGGGTTCCCGGCAATTTTTCTTCAAGGAAGCTCTTAACTTCTACGGCCTGCATGCTCAACCTCAATCGGCGCCCTGTGCGCGCGGGTCGGCCATCATACAAAAAAGCCCCCCGCCTGCGAACCCCATGAACGAGCGCGCTGACCGAGGGGCCATTCACATGCGACAGGCCATCAGCCTGCCAGCACTTCGTCCAGGTCGTAGACCTGAGCGATTTCCCGCATGTCTTCAGGTATGTGGCGCAGCTCGCAGGTCTTGCCTGCGGCCTGGGCGTCACGCATGAACGCCAGCAGCAACGACAGGCCAACGCTGGAGGACTTCGCCACCGCCGAGCAATCGAGTACCAGGCGCGGCGCGCGGCAGGCGCCGATCAGCGCCTTGCCGTCCTTGCGCAGGCCCGGGCCGCTGCGGTAATCGAGCACGCCGGCCAGGCGCAGGACGCCGGGCTCGGCCATGCTCACGCCAGCCTCGCTCATTGCACTTCCTTCTCGGGCGATTGCTCGGCGGCCTGCTTGGCCTTGGCCACTTCGCCTGCCCAACCGTCGATGGTCTTGTCCAGGTCGTTGCCATTGCGCGCCATGGCATCGGCGAACTGGTCGCGGAACAGCTTGCCGATGTTGATGCCGTTGACGATGACGTTACGCACTTTCCACTCGCCGCCGATCTTCTCCAGGGTGTAGGACACCGGATAGACCGCACCATTGTTGCCGGTCACCTTCATGCCGACGCTGGTACGCTCGCCGCTCTCGTCCTTGGCCGGATCGACGGTGATGCCCTGGTTGTTGTATTCCAGCAAGGCGTTGCCATAGAACTGCATCAGGCTGCGCTTGAAGTTTTCCTGGAAGCGCTGCATCTGCGCAGGGGTGGCCTTGCGCGAATACTTGACGGTCATGATGCTCTTGGAGATGCCATCGGCATCCACGACGGGTGCGAGGATCGTGTTGAGCGCCTCGTAGAAGGCCTCGCGGTTGCCCTTGTAGGTTTCCTTGTTGGCTTCCAGGTCGGCCAGCAATTTGTCGGTGGTGCCCTGGATCACGTCATGGGCCGATTGCCCGGGAGCCGCCAGGGTCAGCATCGGCAGGGCCGCCAGCAGGACCAGCAGGCCACGTCGCAGGATTGAGATCATGAAAACTCCTTATTTAGCTTCTTTGCCAACGGAATTGAGCAGAAACTTGCCAATCAGATCTTCCAGCACCAGGGACGACTGCGTGTCATGGATGGTATCGCCATCCTTGAGCACACGGTCTTCGCCGCCAACACTGACGCCGATGTACTTTTCGCCGAGCAACCCGGCGGTCAGGATCGAGGCAGTCGAATCGGTCGGCAGGTTATCGACCGTCTGGTCCAACTGCAGCGTCACCCGACCGGTGTAGGAATCACGATCCAGGTCGATGGCCGTGACCTTGCCGATGGTCACACCGGCCATGGTCACTTTAGCTCTGACCGTCAAACCGGCGATATTGTCGAAGTAAGCGTAAACTTTATACGTATCGCTGCTCGGGCTGGCGGACAGGCCGCTGACGCGCAAGGCCAGCAGGAGCAGCGCCAGGATCCCGGCCAGAAGGAACAGGCCGACACCGATTTCCAGGGTGCGGTTTTGCATCAGAAATCTCCAAACATCAAGGCGGTCAAAATAAAGTCCAGACCCAGGACTGCCAACGAGGCATAGACCACGGTCTTGGTGGTGGCACGACTGATCCCTTCTGAGGTGGGCTCGCAGTCGTAGCCCTGGAACACGGCGATCCAGGTGACGACGAAGGCGAACACCAGGCTCTTGACCAGGCCATTGAGCACGTCGTCGGTGAACGAGACACTGTTCTGCATGTTCGACCAGAACGACCCCTCATAGACTCCCAGCCAGTCGACGGCGACCCAGGACCCTCCCCAGATACCGACCACGCTGAAGATCAGCGCCAGCAGCGGCAATGAGATGAAGCCAGCCCAAAGGCGCGGGGCGACGATGTACTTGAGAGGGTCGACGCCGATCATTTCAAGGCTCGACAGCTGTTCGGTGGACTTCATGTTGCCGATCTCTGCGGTCAACGCAGAACCTGCCCGGCCGGCAAACAGCAGGGCGGTGACCACCGGTCCGAGCTCACGCAGCAGGGTCAGGGCGACCATCTGCCCGACCGCCTGCTCCGAGCCGTACTTGGTCAGGATGCTGTAGCCCTGCAGCGCCAGTACCATGCCGATGAACACGCCGGACACGACGATGATCGCCAGCGACATCACGCCCACCGAATAGAGCTGCTTGACCAACAGCTGGAAACTGCCGCCGATACCGCCACGGCCGATCAGCGCATGACCGAGGAACAGGCAGGAGCGGCCCAGCACGGCCACGATGTCGATCGCCGAGCGGCCGAACAGGCGGACACGTTCGAGTAAGGATTTCTTGCGCATCAACGCGCTCCCAGCAAATCGGCGCGGTAGTCAGGCGCAGGAAAATGAAACGGCACAGGACCGTCAGGATCGCCCTTCATGAATTGGCGGATACGCGGGTTGTCCGAGCCCATCAGTTCGGCAGGCGTACCCTGACCCAGCACCTGGCCATCACCGACCACATAGAGGTAGTCGGCGATGCTCGCCGTCTCGGCCAGGTCATGGGAAACCACGATGCTGGTGATGCCCAGGGCATCGTTGAGCAAGCGGATCAGGCGCACCAGCACACCCATGGCGATCGGGTCCTGACCGACGAAAGGCTCGTCATACATGAGAATCTGTGGGTCCAGGGCGATAGCCCGGGCCAGTGCGACGCGGCGCTTCATGCCGCCGGAAAGCTCGTCGGGCATCAGCTCGATGGCGCCACGCAGCCCGACCGCCTGCAGCTTCATCAGCACGATGTCGCGAATCATCTCATCCGACAGCTGGGTGTGCACGCGCAGCGGGAAGGCGACGTTCTCGAAGACATCGAGGTCGGTGAACAGCGCGCCGCTCTGGAACAGTACGCCCATCTGCTTGCGGGCGTCGAACAGATCGCCGCGCGACAATGTCGGCAGGTTCTGCCCGGCCACCCACACCTCGCCACTGGACGGACGCAGCTGCGCGCCCATCAGGCGCAGCAGCGTGGTCTTGCCACATCCGGAAGGCCCCATGATACCGGTAACCTTGCCGCGGGGAATACGTATGTCGACATTGTTGAAAATGCTGCGCGAACCGCGCTTGAAGGTGACGCCCTTCAACTCGACCGCGTAGGCGCTATCCACACTCATCTAGACTCCTTGCGATGCGGCCTCGTCAACTAGACGTCTGCCCCCATCATGGAGGCACACACGCCCCCGAGCGGGCCGGACAGCGGCGAACTATATCACCGCAGACAGCCCCGCCCCAAGGCCATCGCCGCACTCGTTCAGCCCGCCGACAGGCTGCCGAGCCCGCGCGTGACAATCACAGGATGAGGCTTTCGCCCATTGCCGGTATAATCGTCGCCTTTCATCAGGCATTCCTCTTTCAGACATGAGCCAATCCAGCGAGCTGATCCAATCCGCCCAGCGCACCCTGCGCCTGGAACTCGAGGCCGTAGAGGGCCTGCTGGCCCGTATCGACGCCAGTTTCGTCAAGGCGTGCGAGATGATCCTGGCCAGCACCGGACGGGTCGTCGTGCTCGGCATGGGCAAGTCGGGCCACATCGCCAACAAGATCGCTGCCACCCTGGCCAGCACTGGCACCCCCGCGTTCTTCGTGCACCCGGCCGAGGCCAGCCACGGCGACATGGGCATGATCACCCGTGACGACGTCATCCTCGCCCTGTCCAATTCCGGCAGTACGGCCGAAATCATCACCCTGTTGCCGCTGATCAAGCGCCTGGGTATCCAACTGGTCAGCCTGACCGGCAATCCCGACTCGCCCCTGGCCCAGGCTGCCGAGGTCAACCTGGATGCCCGGGTGGCCCACGAGGCCTGTCCGCTGAACCTGGCGCCGACCTCGTCGACCACGGCGGCCCTGGTCCTGGGTGACGCCCTGGCAATCGCCTTGCTTGAGGCACGCGGCTTCACCGCCGAGGATTTCGCCTTTTCGCACCCCGGTGGCGCCCTGGGTCGCCGCCTGCTGCTAAAAGTCGAGAACGTCATGCATTCGGGCGGCGAGCTGCCGCTGGTAACGCGCGGAACACTGCTCAAGGACGCGCTTTTTGAAATGTCTCGCAAAGGTCTTGGCATGACCGTCATCGCAGAAGCCGACGGACGGTTAGCCGGGATCTTCACCGACGGTGATCTGCGCCGCAGCCTTGACCGCAACATCGACGTACACAAGACCCGCATCGATGAGGTCATGACCGTCCACGGCAAGACTGCCCGGCCGGACATGCTCGCCGCCGAGGCCCTGAAAATCATGGAAGACCACAAGATCGGCGCGCTGGTGGTGGTCGACAAGGACGACCGCCCGACCGGCGCCCTGAACATGCACGACCTGCTGCGCGCTGGAGTGATGTGATGAACGAAGACCTGATGCAACGTGGCAAGGCGATCAAGCTGGCCGTCTTCGACGTCGACGGCGTACTCACCGATGGACGCCTGTATTTCCTCGAGGATGGCAGCGAGTTCAAGACGTTCAACACCCTCGATGGCCAAGGCATCAAGATGCTGATGGCCACGGGCGTTACCACGGCGATCATCAGTGGCCGCAAGACCCCGGTGGTCGAGCGCCGGGCGCAGAACCTGGGTATCCCCCACCTGTTCCAGGGCCGCGAGGACAAACTGGTGGTGCTGGACGGGCTTCTTGCACAACTCGATCTAAGCTATGAGCAAGTTGCCTATCTGGGCGATGACCTGCCCGATTTGCCGGTAATCCGCCGGGTAGGGCTGGGCATGGCCGTGGCCAGTGCCGCCCCGTTCGTCCGTCAGCATGCCCATGGTGTTACCCTGGCACGCGGCGGCGAAGGCGCCGCCCGAGAGTTCTGCGAACTGATCCTGCAGGCCCAGGGCAACCTGGACGCCGCCAATGCCAATTACCTGTAGAGCCATACATGTTCAGTAAGAAAATCCGCAGCATCGTGCTGTTCAGCGCGATAGCCGCCCTGCTGGTGGCGGTCGGCTACTGGAACATCAGCCCTGAAAGCTTTCTCGACAAGCCGGTGGCGCAGGTGGACGAGAACGCCATCGACTATTATGCGGTCAATGCCCATACCGTGCAGTTTCTGCCCGATGGCAAGCTGCAGTACGAGATGACCGCCGACAAGGTCGAGCATCTCAAGGCCAGCGAGGTGACCCTGCTGACCACGCCCGACCTGAACATGTACCGGGGCACACCGTACCCCTGGCATGTGCAGAGCGTGCGCGCCGAGGTCAATCCGGACGGCACCGAGGTCGAGCTGATCGACTCCGTACGGGTGGCCCGTACCGACGACAAGCAGCGCGAGACCATCATTACCACTACCCGCATGACCGTATTCCCGCAGAAGCAATATGCGCAAACCGAGCAAGCCGTTAGAATCGACGGCGCCGGTGGCACGACTACGGGCAAAGGAATGAAAGCGTACCTGAAAGACGGCAGGATGGACCTGTTGTCCAACGTAAGAGGACAGTATGAGGCTCGTTAAAACCCTCCCCTTTTTGCTCAGCCTGAGCGCAGCACTGGGAAGCGCGAGTGCCTGGGCCCTGCCGACCGACCGTGACCAGCCCATCCGCATCCAGGCCGACAACGCTCACCTGGACGACAAGCAGGGCGTCGCCACCTATACCGGCGATGTCATTATCACCCAGGGTTCGATGAAGATCACCGGCAACACCGTGACCATCACCCGGGCCGCCAACGGCGACATCGACGTGGTCACCTCCGTGGGCAACCTGGCCTACTTCGAGCAGCAGCAGAGCACCGCCAAGCCGGACAAGATGAAGGGCTGGGCCGTGACCATCCAGTACCAGTCGCAGAAGGAGCTGGTGATCCTGACCGATCGCGCCAAGGTGGAAAACGAAGGCAACACCACCGAGGGCGAGAAGATCGTCTACAACACCCAGACCCAAGTGGCGACCGCCGGCCGCGGTGGCAACGTGACCACGCCGCGTCAGCGTATCGACATGGTGATCCAGCCGAAGAAGAAGGCCGAGTAAATGGCGACCCTCAAAGCCCAGCACCTGGCCAAGAGCTACAAAAGCCGGCAAGTCGTGCGCGATGTCAGCCTGTCGATCGACAGTGGCCAGCTCGTCGGCCTGCTTGGCCCCAACGGCGCCGGCAAGACCACCTGCTTCTACATGATCGTTGGCCTGGTCCAGGCCGACCAGGGGCGCGTGCTGATCGACGACCTGGACGTCAGCCACCAGCCCATGCACGGGCGCGCCCGGGCCGGCATCGGCTACCTGCCGCAGGAAGCTTCGATCTTCCGCAAGCTGTCGGTGGCTGACAACATCATGGCGATTCTCGAGACCCGCAAGGACATCGACCGCGATGGACGTCGCAAGGAGCTGGAAAGCCTGCTGCAGGAATTCCACATCAGCCACATCCGCGACAACCTCGGCATGAGCCTGTCCGGTGGCGAGCGTCGCCGCGTGGAAATCGCACGCGCCCTGGCCACTGCACCCAAGTTCATCCTGCTCGACGAACCCTTTGCCGGTGTTGACCCGATCTCGGTCGGCGACATCAAGCAGATCATCCATCACCTCAAGGCCAAGGGTATCGGCGTACTGATCACCGACCACAACGTCCGCGAGACCCTGGATATCTGCGAAACCGCGTATATCGTCAACGATGGTCAGCTGATCGCCGAAGGCGACGCGCAGGCCATCCTGGCTAATGACCTGGTCAAGGAGGTCTACCTGGGTCACGAGTTCCGACTCTAGCCCTGGTTGGCCGGAGCACTGGCAAGCCATCCTTGTGCGGCTTATTTGTTACAGTGCTCTAGGCAAACGCTACAATTTCAGGCATATAATTTGCTTAAAATCGGCGCTTCGGCGCCGCTGTGTAGTGGATGGCGCATGTGCGCCGGCGAATAAGGTGTAAAGCCCCTGCCATGAAACCATCGCTCGTCCTAAAAATGGGCCAGCAACTGACGATGACCCCGCAGTTGCAACAGGCCATTCGTCTGCTCCAGCTTTCTACCCTGGACCTTCAGCAGGAAATCCAGGAAGCGCTGGAATCCAACCCGATGCTCGAACGCCAGGAAGACGGCGAAGATTTCGACAACAGCGACCCGATGGCGGACAGCGCCGAGAGCAAGCCGACCATCGAAGTGCAGGACAGCAGCTTCCAGGAAAGCGCCCCCAACGCCGAAAGCCTTGATGAAGGTGAATGGAGCGAACGCATCCCCAGCGAGCTGCCGGTCGACACGGCCTGGGAAGACATCTACCAGACCAGTGCCAGCAGCCTGCCCAGCAGCGACGACGATGAGTGGGACTTCACCACCCGCACCTCGGTCGGCGAAAGCCTGCAGAGCCACCTGCTCTGGCAACTGAACGTGGCGCCGATGTCCGACACCGATCGGCTGATTGCCGTGACGCTGATCGACTGCATCAATGTCCAGGGTTACCTGGAAGAATCCCTGGAAGAGGTCTGCGCCTCCTTCGATCCCGAACTCGACATCGAGCTCGATGAAGTCGAAGCCGTACTGCACCGCATCCAGCAGTTCGAGCCCGCCGGCATCGGCGCACGCAACCTGGGCGAGTGCCTGCTCCTGCAACTGCGCCAGCTGCCCGCCCGCACGCCGTGGATGGCCGAGGCACAGCGACTGGTCAGCGAGTACATCGATCTGCTCGGCAGCCGCGACTACAGCCAGCTGATGCGCCGCATGAAGCTCAAGGAAGACGAGCTGCGCCAGGTCATCGAACTGGTCCAGAGCCTCAATCCGCGTCCCGGCTCGCAGATCGAATCCAGCGAACCGGAATACGTGGTCCCGGACGTCATCGTGCGCAAGGACAGTGATCGCTGGCTGGTGGAGCTGAACCAGGAGGCAGTGCCGCGCCTGCGCGTCAATCCGCAATACGCAGGCTTCGTCCGCCGCGCCGACACCAGCGCTGACAACACGTTCATGCGCAACCAGCTGCAGGAAGCGCGCTGGTTCATCAAGAGCCTGCAAAGCCGCAACGAAACCCTGATGAAGGTTGCCACGCAGATCGTCGAGCACCAGCGTGGCTTCCTCGACCACGGCGACGAAGCGATGAAGCCACTGGTGCTGCACGACATCGCCGAAGCGGTGGGCATGCACGAGTCGACCATTTCGCGGGTGACCACCCAGAAGTACATGCACACCCCCCGTGGTATTTACGAGCTGAAGTACTTTTTCTCCAGCCACGTGAGCACCGCGGAAGGCGGCGAATGCTCGTCCACAGCGATCCGGGCGATCATCAAGAAACTGGTTGCGGCGGAAAATCAGAAAAAGCCATTGAGTGACAGCAAGATCGCTGGTTTACTGGAAGCACAAGGCATCCAGGTAGCCCGTCGCACCGTCGCCAAGTACCGCGAGTCGCTCGGCATCGCACCGTCGAGTGAACGCAAGCGACTGATGTAGCCCCGGGATGTGCCACAGCAGTTCAGTGGCAGGTGCAATACCTGCCTCTTATGCACGGGCAACAAAGGAGAAGCTGTATGCAAGTCAACATCAGTGGACACCATGTAGAAGTCACCCCTCCCCTGCGCGACTACGTCGAGCAGAAGCTGAAAAGGTTGGAGGGTCACTTCGACAAGATTACCAACGTGCAGGTCATCATGAAGGTCGAGAAGCTGCAGCAAAAGGTCGAGGCGACCCTGCAGATTCCAGGCGGTGAAGTAGTTGCCAATGCCGAGCACGAAGACATGTATGCAGCAATCGACGCCCTGACCGACAAGCTCGACCGCCAACTGAAAAAACACAAGGAAAAACAGCAGAGCCTGCTGCAAGGCGCAGCGGCACGCTGACCTCTCTCATCCATGATCCGACTTGAAACCATCCTGACCCCCGGCCGTTCCCTCGTGAACGTGCCGGGTGGCAGTAAGAAACGCGCCCTCGAAAAAGTCGCCACCCTGATCGCTGGGCAGGTGCCCGAGCTCGAGATGGAAGACGTCTTCGAGAAACTGATTGCCCGCGAAAAACTGGGCTCGACCGGTTTCGGCAACGGCATCGCCATCCCTCACTGTCGCCTGCCAGGCTGTACCGCTCCGGTCAGCGCCCTTCTCCACCTGGAAGCACCGATCGACTACGACGCCATCGATGGCGCACCGGTAGACCTGCTGTTTGTGCTACTGGTCCCGGAAGCCGCTACCGATGCCCATCTGGAACTGCTGCGCCAGATCGCCAGCATGCTTGATCGCAAGGAGGTACGCGCCCGCCTACGCTCCGCGAACAGCAGCGAGGCCCTGTATCAGGTGGTCCTGGACGCACAGAACGAGCACTGAACATGCGCCTGATCATCGTCAGTGGCCGGTCCGGCTCCGGCAAGAGCACCGCCCTCGCCGTACTGGAAGATAACGGCTTCTACTGTATCGACAATTTGCCTGCCGGGTTGCTGCCACAGTTGGCCGAAAATGCGTTGATCAATACCGAATTGCTGCAACCCAAGGTTGCCGTGTCGATCGACGCGCGCAACCTGCCCAGCCACCTGACGCGCTTCCCCGAACTCCTGGAGGAGGCCCGCAACCGCCATATCCAGTGCGACGTGTTGTATCTGGACGCGGACGAAGACGTCCTGCTCAAGCGTTTCTCGGAAACCCGCCGTCGCCACCCTTTGACAAACGCCAATCGTTCGCTCGCCGAGGCGATCCGGGTCGAAAGCGAATTGCTCGGTCCCATTTCCGACCTTGCGGACCTGAAGATCAACACCACCAATCTGAACCTTTATCAGCTCCGTGATTCGATCAAGCTGCGCTTGCTCAATCAGCCCGAGCCCGGGACGGCGTTCCTGGTCGAGTCGTTCGGCTTCAAGCGCGGCATGCCGGTTGACGCCGACCTGGTGTTCGATGTCCGTTGCTTGCCCAATCCGTACTGGAAGCCCGAACTGCGCGACCATTCCGGCCTTGAGCAACCGGTCATCGATTACCTGGCAGCCCAACCGGATGTCGAGGACATGTACCAGGACATTTCCACCTACCTGCTCAAATGGCTGCCGCGCTTTGCCGCGAGCAATCGCGCCTACGTCACCATTGCCATCGGCTGCACGGGCGGGCACCATCGCTCGGTCTACCTGACCGAGCGTCTCGGCCAGTTGCTGCAGCAAACCCTGAAAAACGTCCAGGTCCGCCACCGCGACCTCTAGCCCACAGGACCCGCACCACGATGCCCGCCAGCGAAATCACCATCATCAACAAGCTGGGGCTGCATGCCCGGGCGGCGGCAAAGTTCGTCGGCGTAGCCGGGCGCTTCCCCTGTCAGGTCAAGGTCGGCCGCGCGGCCGACAAACTGGTCGACGGCAAGAGCATCATGGCCGTCATGATGCTCGCCGCTGGCAAGGGCACCCAGGTACACCTGCATACCGAAGGAGAGCAGGACGATGACGCGCTCAAGGCGTTGATCGAGTTGATCAACAATCGGTTCGACGAGGGCGAGTAGACGCAATCTGCGCGGGGAGCGACAACCAGCCTTCGTTGAAGTAACGCTCCGTTGTTCGCCTGACATGCAGACACGATTAGACGAGGGTGACCGGATACCCTCGCCTACCTTCACGACATCGCCGTGTCCATCACCATCATCAGGCAGAAACCGACACACAAGCCGAAGCTTGCGAGCCGGTGATGACCGTTGCTGCGCGATTCCGGGATGATCTCCTGGGTGACCACCAGTAACATCGCGCCCGCCGCGCAAGCCAGGCCCAGCGGCAACAGCAGTTCGGCGATGTTGACCAGCCAGGCGCAGACCACCGCCGCCAGCGGCTCCACCAGGCCTGATGCGGCGCCGATCAGGAATGCCTTGAAGCGCGACATCCCCGCCCCTGCCAAGACCAGCGCGATCACCAGCCCCTCCGGCACATCCTGCAGGGCAATGCCCATTGCCAGGCTGTCGGCATCGGCCATGCCGCCACCCGCAGACACCCCGATGGCCATGCCTTCGGGAATGTTGTGAGCGATGATGGCAATCACGAACATCCAGATCCGCGCGGCGATCACCGGCTGCTCGCTCGTGCCCACCAACGCCTCGGGCGAGGCCCCGCAGACCTTTAGGTCGACGAGAAACAGGCACAAGGCGCCGAACATCAGCCCGAAGCTGACCAGGCCGCCGGCGCCCCAAGGACTGAAACCGATGGACTGGGCCGCATCGAGGCCCGGGATGATCAACGAGAACGCAGTCGCGGCCAGCATCACGCCAGCGCCGAAACCCAGCAGCGTGTCGGCCAGGGCCACCGGCATGTTGCGAATGACCAGCACCGGCACCGCGCCCAGCGCCGTGCCCAGGGCGCACAGCGCGCCGCCCTCGAGCGCGCGCAACATGCGCGGCTCGAGGTCCAGCCAGGAGATACCGCGCACTACCAGCAGCGCCGTACCTACCAACAACAGCAAAGTCCCCAAGGCCAGGCGAAACAGGCGCACGCTACTGACAGACATCACCTCCGAGCGCATGCCAGGACGACTCACGCCACGGCTTCTACATATCGACGTTCGACCTCGGCCCAGTCGATCACGTTATAGAAGGCACCGATGTATTCCGGACGGCGATTCTGGTACTTCAGGTAGTAGGCGTGTTCCCAGACGTCCAGGCCGAGGATTGGCGTGTTGCCGTTCATCAGCGGGCTGTCCTGGTTACCGCTGCTCTCAACCACCAGGGTTTTGGCCGGGGTTACGCTCAGCCAGGCCCAACCACTGCCGAAGCGGCTCAGGGCTGCCTTGGTGAAGGCATCCTTGAAAGCCTCGAAACCACCCAGTTGCTCATCGATGGCCTTGGCCACCTGGCCTTGCGGCTCACCTGCGCCCTTGGGCGACATGACAGTCCAGAACAGGGTGTGGTTGGCATGCCCGCCACCCTGGTTGATCACCGCGCCCTGCAGTTTCTCGGGCAGTTGCTTGACGCTGGCCACCAACTTCTCCACGGGCCATTCGGCCCATTCGGTGTTCTCGATGGCGGCGTTGAGGTTGTTGATGTACGTCTGGTGGTGCTTGGTATGGTGGATCTGCATGGTCTGAGTATCGATGTGCGGCTCCAGCGCATCGTAGGCGTAGGGCAGTGCAGGCAAGGTATGTGGCATATCAATGGATTCCATAGGCGTGGTTGCGAGGGAAATCAGGTTCAATGGTCATGGCGCCGGTCTGCGGCACGTGCCGCTCGAGCAAGCACTGGGTGCGCGGGTACTGGCCGTACTCGCCGATGAAATTCAGCAGCTCGGTGTAGGTCTTGCTGCTGTGCCGCAAGGCGGCGTCACGCAATCCCTGCGGCAGGCGCGCGTCCTGGCTGGCCTGAAGCAAGCGCTGGTGCGCCGCGCACAGGTAGTCGGCACTTTCGTGGGGCTGGTTCAGACGCAGGTGCAGATCGGCCAGGTTGTGATGGGCGATGACAAAAGCAGCCACCGCTTCGTCGACGTCATGCCAGCGCTCGAACAGCACCTGGGCCAGGGCCAGGGCCTGCAGGTAATGTTCGCGGGCGTCTACCAGCTCCCCTTGATCGAACAGGCTGTTGGCGACTTCAGTCGTGCGTTTCCAGTGCTGCATGACGAACCTCTCTAGCGGCGGGCGCTACGGGGTGACGGTTCAGATACCGCCAGCGGTGAGTTTTTCCGGATCGAGCAGGATCTCCAGCTGGCTGCGCGACAGTTCGGTGTGCTCGAGGGCAACATCGATGACCGGGCGGCCTTGCTTGTAGGCGGTCTTGGCGATTTCCGCGGCCTTGAGGTAGCCAATGATCGGGTTCAGCGCCGTGACCAGGATCGGGTTGCGCGACAGCGCCTCCTTGAGCTTGGGCTCGTTGACCTTGAAGCTGGCGATGGCCTTGTCGGCCAGCAGGCGGCTGGCGTTGGCCATCAGCTCGATGCTGGCAAGCAGGTTCTGCGCGATGATCGGCAACATCACGTTGAGCTCGAAGTTGCCCGACTGACCGGCCACGGCGATGGCCGCGTCGTTGCCGATGACCTGGGCGGCAACCATGGCGGTGGCTTCCGGAATCACCGGGTTGACCTTGCCAGGCATGATCGAGGAGCCCGGCTGCAGGCCTTCGAGCTCGATCTCGCCCAGGCCGGCCAACGGTCCGGAGTTCATCCAGCGCAGGTCGTTGGCAATCTTCATCAGGGCCACCGCAGTGGTCTTGAGCTGTCCAGACAGGGCCACCGCAGTGTCCTGGGAGCCGATCAGGGCGAACAGGTTCTGCCCGGGAACGAAGTCGACCTGCGTCAAACCACTGAGCTGGCGGGCAAAACCGGCAGCGAACTGCGGGTGGGCGTTGATTCCCGTACCGACGGCGGTCCCCCCCTGGGCCAGGGCCTGCAGGCTCGGCAGGGTCGCTTCAAGATGGCCCAGCGCCCCCTTGATCTGCGCCGCCCAGCCACCCAGCACCTGGCTCATGCGCACCGGCATGGCATCCATGAGATGGGTGCGACCCGTCTTGATGAACGGATGCACCTGCTCGGCCTTGGCCTCGATTACTTGAATCAGGTGGCGCAGGGCTGGCAGCAGCTGTTCGTGCAGGCCCAGGGCGGCACTGACGTGGATGGTAGTGGGAATGATGTCGTTGCTGCTCTGGCCACAGTTGACGTGGTCGTTCGGATTGACGTTGTCGCCCAGTACACGCGTGGCCAGGGTGGCAATCACCTCGTTGGCGTTCATGTTGGAGCTGGTGCCGGAGCCGGTCTGGAAGACGTCCACCGGGAAGTGCCGCATGAAGTCCTCGGCCAGCAGTTGCTCCACCGCCTTGACGATAGCGTTGCCCTGCTCGGCCGTCAGCTGCTCGAGCTCGACGTTGGCCTTGGCCGCCGCGGCCTTGGCCAGCAGCAGCGCACGGATGAACTGCGCCGGCATGCGCTGCTGGCTGATCGGGAAGTTATTGACCGCGCGCTGGGTCTGGGCGCCATACAGGGCCTGGGCTGGCACCTGCAACTCGCCCATGCTGTCACGCTCGATACGGGTATCACTCATCATCAAGTCCTTGCATCAGTTCTGCGGGGGAAATCGAAGGCAGCAGCACGCAGTTCGCCAGTTGCAAGGCGAAGGGCTGCCAGCGTTGGTTCTGTTCGCGGCGATCGAGGTTGCGCAGCTCCAGCAGCGGGCGCCAGGCCTGGTCCAGGCACAGGCAGCGCCAATGCCAGGGCAGCATGCGGTCGCAGGCGGTATCGAGCAGCAGGCGGAAGGAGGTCATGGCAACGGTCCAGGCCGAGGTCTCGGTGCAACACACCAGGTACCGGCCTTCGGCCAGGTAATGCTCGATCAGCCGCGGTTCGTCCGGCTCGAGGGCGCAGCGAATGCGCCGACTCAGCCAGCGCCAGTTTTCCAGGTAGGGCAACTCTTGGAGGACGGGTTTCATGAACATCATCGCTGCAACTGTGGATAATGATATTCATTATTAAGTGATAAACAGAATCACTTCAAGTGCGAGAAGACAAACAAAAAACCCGGCACGATGGCCGGGTTCTATTTGTCGGCACCCAAGGTGCTGTCTTTGGAAGGTGGGGTTAGCTGCCCGCCACCGTCATACGCTCGATCAGCACCGAGCCCGTATGAATATTGCTCCGGGTTTCAAGATCGCTGCCGATCGCGACTATCTGCTGGAACATGTCTTTCATATTGCCGGCGATCGTCACTTCCTGCACAGGGAACTGGACCTCGCCGTTCTCCACCCAGAAGCCCGCCGCGCCGCGCGAATAGTCGCCGGTCACCATGTTCAGGCCGTGTCCCATCAATTCGGTCACCAACAGGCCGCGCCCCATGCGCCGGATGAGCGCCGCCTGGTCTTCGCTGCCGTGGGTGACGAACAGGTTGTGCACGCCTCCGGCATTGGCGGTACTTGGCAGCCCGAGCTTGCGTCCGGAATAGGTACTGAGAATGTACGAGACCAACTCGCCATTTTCGACGAACGGTTTGGCGTAGGTCGCCAGGCCATCACCGTCGAACGCGGCGCTGGCCAAGGCCCGTGGCAGGTGTGGGCGCTCGTCGATGGTAAGCCAGGAGGGGAACAGACGCTGACCAATCGTGCCCTCGAGGAACGATGACTTGCGGTACAGGTTGCCCCCCGAAATGGCCGAGAGGAAGCTGCCGAACAGCCCACCGGCTAACTCCGCGGAGAACAGCACCGGCACCTCGCAGGTCGGCACGGGACGCGCGCCAAGGCGGCTGGCCGCACGCTGCGCGGCCTTGATGCCGATGCTCGCGGGGTCGGCCAGCAGCTCACCCTGGCGGTTGACGTCGTACCAGTAGTCACGCTGCATCTGCTCTTCGCCTTCGGCGATCATCACGCAGCTCAGGCTATGGCGGGTGGAGGCGTAGCCACCGATGAAGCCATGGCTGTTGCCATAGACGCGGCAGCCCTGGTGGGTGTTGAGGGTAGTGCCATCGGCATTGAGGATGCGTGAGTCGGCGTCGAATGCCGCTGCCTCGCAGGCCAGGGCCTTCTCGATGGCCTGCTCGGGGCTGATGTCCCAGGCGTGGTAGAGATCGAAATCGGCAAGCTCGCGTGCCATCAGGGCCTGGTCGGCCAGTCCTGAGCATTCATCTTCCGAGGTGTGCTTGGCAATGGCCAGGGCCGCCGCCACGGTTTCGCGGATCGCCTCGCTGCCGCTGGCCGAGGTGCTGGCCGAGCCTTTGCGCTGGCCGACGTACAGGGTGATGCCAAACCCCTGGTCGCGGTTGAATTCGACGGTCTCGACCTCGCGCTGGCGCACCGTGGTCGACAACCCCTGCTCCAGCGACACCGCCACTTCGCAGGCGCTGGCGCCCTGGCGACGCGCTTCGGCGATGATCTGTTCGACCTGTTCCTGCAACGCCGGCAGGGCCTTGGGGCCTACGCTCTGGACTGCACTCATGGTTCTCTCCACTCAAATTCTGCGTTCGGCAAGGGTCATTGTACGACCGGGCCGGACAAGCGGCCCCCGACTGGTTATCATGGCGGCGTTTTCCAGCGGACTGCCACCATGGTTGATTCTTACGACGACGCCTCCTACGAAGGCGAAAAAAGCAAAACCCAGATCAAGCGCGAGCTGCATGCGCTGGTCGAACTCGGCGAGCGCCTGACGACGCTCAAGCCGGATACCCTGGCGCGCCTGCCGCTGACCGATGCCCTGCGTCGAGCGATAGACGATGCCAGCAAGCACACCGCGCACATCGCCCGCAAACGGCACATGTCGTTCATCGGCAAGCTGATGCGCGACCAGGACATCGAGGCGATCACCGCGGTGATCGACCAGCTCGACGCTTCCAGCCGCCAGTACAACGAGCGCTTCCACAACCTCGAACGCTGGCGTGACCGGCTGATCGACGGTAATGACGAAGACCTGGAACGCTTCGTCAACGACTATCCCGAGGCCGACCGCCAGCAACTGCGTTCGCTGGTGCGCCAGGCCCAGCACGAGAAGGCGCGCAACAAACCGCCTACCGCCTCGCGCAAGATCTTCAAGTACATCCGCGACCTCGACGAAACCCAGCGCGGTCTGCGCTGAGTTCCGACGCCGGGCAGGCAATCGCCTGCCCGATCACGATCATGCCCCGGTACCACCGACGGTGATCGCATCGATCTTCAATGTCGGCTGGCCAACGCCCACCGGCACCGACTGCCCATCCTTGCCACAGGTCCCGACCCCGCTGTCCAGCGACAGGTCGTTACCGACCATCGACACCCGGCTCATCGCTTCCGGGCCATTGCCAATGAGCGTAGCGCCCTTGACCGGCGCGGTGATCTTGCCGTCCTCGATCAGGTAGGCCTCACTGGTGGAGAAAACGAACTTGCCGCTGGTGATGTCGACCTGGCCACCGCCAAGGTTGGCGCAGTACAGGCCTTTCTTGACCGACGCGATGATCTCGGCCGGATCGCTGTCACCGGCGCGCATGTAGGTGTTGGTCATGCGCGGCATGGGCAAGTGCGCGTAGGATTCGCGACGGCCATTGCCGGTTACCGCCATGCCCATCAGGCGCGCGTTGAGCTTGTCCTGCATGTAGCCTTTGAGGATGCCATTCTCGATCAGCGTGGTGCACTCGGTCGGCGTGCCTTCGTCGTCGACGCTCAGCGAGCCACGGCGCCCTTCCAGGGTACCGTCGTCGACGATGGTGCACAGGGACGAGGCGACCTTTTCGCCCATCTTCCCGCTGTAGGCGGAGCTGCCCTTGCGGTTGAAATCGCCTTCCAGGCCATGACCGACCGCCTCGTGCAGCAATACGCCGGACCAACCCGGGCCGAGCACCACGGGCAAGGTACCGGCCGGGGCCGGCAACGCCTCGAGGTTGACCAGCGCCTGGCGCAAGGCTTCACGGGCATAGCCCATGACCCGCTCGTCGCTGAAGTAACGATAGTCGGTACGCCCGCCACCGCCATGCCCGCCGCGTTCGCGGCGGCCGTTCTGCTCGACGATCACGCTCACGTTGAAGCGCACCAGTGGCCGCACATCGGCGGCCAGGCTGCCGTCGGCAGCGGCGATGAGGATGCGCTCCCAAACCCCGGCCATGCTCACGCTGACCTGCTGGATACGTGGATCAAGCGCCCGGGTGGCGACATCGACCCGCTTGAGCAGCTCGACTTTCTCGGCACGGCTCATGACATCCAGAGGGTTTTCTGGCGCATACAGCGCGGTGACGTCCTGGCTGCGGAATGCCTGGACAGTACCGTCCTGGCCGGCGCGGGAGATCGAGCGGGCGGCCCGGGCCGCCGCGGTCAGGGCTTCGAGGTTGATTGCATTGCTGTAGGCAAAGCCGGTCTTTTCGCCCGACTGGGCGCGCACGCCGACTCCCTGGTCGAGGTTGAAGCTGCCTTCCTTGACGATGCCGTCTTCCAGCGCCCAGGTTTCCGAGATTTGCCCCTGGAAGTACAGGTCGGCGGCATCGATGCCAGGGCCGGCCAACTCGCCCAGCACGGACTGCAGGCTGTCCAGGGTCAATCCGCCCGGTGCCAGTAGCTGCTCGCTGACGGTGGTTAACGTTTGGCTCATAGTCACTCCGAGGTGTGCGCAGGCCGCAAGGCGTCCTGCGAGAAAAAGCGCCGGTGCGAGGCCACCGGCATTCGCGCCCGTATGGACGCCTGTTCGCTGCAGTCGCGCTCGGCCAGCAGCACGCCTTCACCACTGGCCTGTTCGGCGACGATCCGCCCCCAAGGGTCGACAATGGCAGCATGCCCATGGGTTTCCCGCGGACCTGGATGGATGCCGCCTTGAGCCGCGGCCAGCAGGTAACACTGGGTCTCGATCGCTCGGGCCCGCACCAGCACTTCCCAGTGTGCCGCGCCGGTCACCGCGGTGAACGCCGAGGGCGCGCTGATAAGCTCCGCTCCGGCGGCGCGCAAGGCGCTGTACAGCTCGGGGAAGCGCAAGTCATAGCATACGCTCAGGCCGAGTCGCCCGACCGGGGTATCGGCCACGACCACCTGGGCGCCATGGGCAAAGTCATCGGACTCGCGGTAGCGCCCCCGGCTGTCAGACACATCCACGTCGAACAGGTGCAGCTTGTCGTAGCGCGCCGCAACCTCGCCATGCTCATCGATGAGCAGCGAACACGCGTGCGCCTTGGCATCAGGTTGGCCAACCGGCGGCAGCGGCAAGGTGCCGGCGACAATCCATAACCTGAGGTCGCGGGCGGTGCGTTTCAACCAGGGCAGGATCGGACCTTCGCCCATGGCTTCGGCACGGCCAAGGGCGGCGGCATCGCGTCGCCCCATGGCGGCGAAGTTCTCCGGCAGCACGGCCAGGCGCGCGCCGCCTTGCGCTGCCTGCTCCAGCAGGACAGCGGCGCGCTGCAGGTTGGCCTGCACATCGTCCTGGCTGGCCATCTGGATCACGGCTGACTTCATGGCTGCTCCTTGCGCGATCTTTCGAAGGGTTTCACGAAAGTGATTCTAGGCTCTTTCCACGGTCCTTCGACGCGGTAATGCACGCTGGCATAGCGAGCGACGCGATCGCCGATCAGGCGGTCGACCAGGAACAGCGCCCCACCAATGGCCGGTGCCCCAACGATAAGCGCCGCCAAGGGCAGGTTGTTGGTCACTGGCAGGGTCACCTGCAGGTTGGCATCGACCCGGTCGCGGACCATGTCCAGGGTACCCTCCAGCTCCAGATTGCTCGACGGGCCGGTCAGGATGATCGGCTCGCGAGTCACGTACACGCCTTGGCTGGCGACCAGCAGGCCCTTGACCCGATCGTAGGCCAGGCCCTTGTCGAGCAGGTCGGAAAAGTCCAGGCGCAGGCGGCGGCCAATGGAGTTGAAGTTGAGCAGGCCGAACACCCGCAGGGCCTGGGCTCCGCCCTCCACTTCGACGAACTGGCCCTGGCGCAGGACGGCGTCGAGGCTGCCGGAGAAGCGCTGCAAGCCGACCCAGGCCGGCGAGCCGGGCCAGCGGCCATCCACGTCGAGGTGGAAGTCGCGGCTGGTGACAGTCGGGGCGAAGCCCCAGGCCTTGAGCACGTCCGCCAGGTTCTTGCCCTCCAGGCGACCCTTGTACCAACTGCTGCTGGCGCCAGGCGCGCCTTCCCAGGCGCCACTGCCATTGATGCGCAGGCCCTTGAGGTCCAGGGCGATGCCATTGAGGGCGACGCCGCTTTCGATGGGGCGCAGTTTCATTGCCCAGCTGCCGAGCAGGTCGTCGCCCAGGAACAGCTTGTCGATGTTCAGGTCCAGCGCTGGCACCTTGCGCGGGTCGACGCTGGCCAATGGGTCGGGCGCGTCCTCGGCCTGGGCCTGGGCCGGATCGGCGGCCGGCAGGTGCAGGGTCTGCAGGTCAACCACCATCGGCGCGGTTTTGGCGTCCGGCAGCCGGGCGTTGCCGATGACTTCCTGGCTGTCCAGGCGCAACGACCAGCCGGTGCCGGCTCGGCCCAGGCGGACCACCGCCTGGTGCAGATCCATGCCATAGGCCTTGACCTGACCGATACTCACATCGACGCTACGCAGGGTCTGCCGGGCGCTGCCACCAGGATCACCACCCGCCAGACGCTCCAACTGTTGCTGCCAGGCTTGCACATCCAGGGCATCGAGGCGCCCGCGCACCCGCAGGCCCTGCTCGGCGGGCAATTGTGCCTGGCCGGTACCGAGTAGCAGCTCGCCACGGCCGGCGTCCAGCTTGTCAGCGGGCGCGGCATAGGCAAAACGGGCCAGATCGGCGTAGCGAACATCGAAGCGCCGATCATCCCCTTGCAGGTTCATGGCAAAACGCGTGTCGTGGCTCTCGGTCGCCGCCTTGCCGAAGGGCGCCGGCAGATCGATGGCCAGGCCCTTGAGCGAGGAGTCGACACTGAGCCGATTTTCCCGGGTGCCGAGGCTGACTTGCAGCTGGTAGGGCAACTCGCCGGTTGCCGGCAACGCCTGCTTGAACTGCAACCAATTGGTCAGGGCCTTGAGCGACACCTGCCCGCTGGCGTCGATGCGGGTCTGCATCTGTCCCGGCTGGCCCAGGGCGACGATCTGCGCGGTAACTGGCTTGTCGAAGGCCCGCAGGCTGATGCCCTTGGCGCTGAGGCCCTTGTCGAGGTCGAAGCGGAAGTCGCCCTTGAGCTGGCTCAGCTCCAGCGTGGGCGGGGCGATCTTCAGACGGGCGTCGGCGGTGGAGAAATCCACCAGCACCTTGGGCCGATCGCCGGCGGCCAGCGGCACGTCCAGCTTCAGCGTGCCCTTCAGCGGCCCCTGGCCCTCCCAGCCGGCGAAGATCTCGGCCGTGCCGATAGGCGCCTGCTGGAGGATCTTGAGGCCGTCACCGAGCCCACCATCGAAGGTGCCGTCGAGGTAGAGATGACTGTGCTGGCCGCTGTCGACGTGAGGAATGTCGACCGTGACATCACTGACGCGGGTATCGAGCAGCAGGCCTTTTTGCGCCTTGATGCGCACGCCGGCGTCGTCGATGTAGACGTCGCCGTCGACCTGTTGTACCTGGGGCCAGCCCGGCTGGAAGTCCAGCGCCGCATCGCGGACCTTGAAGAACAGGCTGATGCTGCGGGCGTGGTCCGGGGCGACGTGGTTCAGCGAACCCTGGTACTGGAAATAGCCTTCATCGACCGTGCCCTTGACGATGGCGCTGCGCAGCCACTCGTCGACCGCCGGGCTCAACATCTCGGGCAGGTACTTGGCGGTGTAGCGTCCGTCGCCCTCGGTCAGGCCGACGCGCAGGTCCATGTAATCCTCGCGGCCTTCCTCGAACAACAGGCGGATGAGGAAGTCACCGGCGATCTTGCCCTCCTCGCCCAGCACCTTCAGGTAGGGCGCGACCAGGGTGAAACCCTCCTGATCGAGATGGTAGATCAGCCGTGCATTGGCCTTCTGGTAATGCCAGGGCTTGGCGAAGATCGGGTACAGGTGGAGCATGAAGGCGTCGGTATCCAGGCGCAGCTCACCCTGTCCGAGGTCGCCGCTGACGCTGCCGCTGACGTTGCCCGCCGCGGGCGCGCCATGATAGGCGTCGAAGCCCACCCCCTCCAGGTTGGCGGCGAACTGCATGCGCTTGTCGCCCTCGGCCTGGGGACGCAGCTCCAGGCGGACATTGCGCAGCGCGCCGGTCACCTTGAGGCCCTCGACCACCGCCATCAGGGTGTCCGGCAACGGCGCCAGGGCCTCGACCAGTGGGGTCAGCGGGGTAAGATCGAGGCGATCGGCCTGTACCTGCCAGGCCGCTTGCGTCGGGTCCAGGTCCGCGCGCTGCCGCACCTGAATGTGCGATTCCCAGCGGGACTTGCCGATGTTGGCGGCAAGCGAGTCGAGCACTACGTCGAACCCTTGCTCCTGGCGCTGGAACCAGGCGCCCAGCGCCAGGTTGTCGAGCGTGACGGCTTTGCGTCCGACATGCGCGCCCTGCAGCTTCGGGGCATTGAGGCGCACCACGGCGCTTTGCAGCTGGCCCTTGTTCCAGTCGAACCAGAATTCGCCACCCGCATGCAACTGCACGACCTGCCACTGGCCCAGCAGCCGAGGTGGCAGCCAGCGTGCCCAGTCGCTCTGGGGCAGACTCAGGTAGCCTTTGAAACCGCCATCACGCCAGGCATTGGCAGGAACCCGACCGCGCAGCGTCATGGCCAGCGGCTGGCCATCAGGGAGGGTCAGACGCAGGTCGAGCTGCTGGCGTGAAACGCCACTCTGCAGGCCCAGACTGACATAGGTGAGGGTCAGCGGATCGCGCTGCCAGGGCACGACGGTGACCTGGCTGTCGAACACGTCGATGCGGCCGAGCTGCCGCAGGCGCTGCAGCAGCTGCGCCGGGTCCAGTGGCTGGTCATCCTGCCGGGGCAGGCCTTCGAGGGCCCAGCCACCCTGCTGGTCTTCACGCAGGCTCAGTTGCAGCCCTCCCAGTTGCAGGCGTGCCAGGCGCACCTCGCGCGCCTTCAAGCTGGCCCATAAGGCGGGCACCACCTTGACCTCATCGAGCCGTAGGGCGCCGGGCCCTTCGCCTAGCTGCATATCACGCACCCGCAACACCGGCGCCAGGCCACTCCAACGTCCCTCCAGGGCGCCAATGTGCACCGGCAGGCCAAGCGCCTGTTCGGCCTTGGCTTGCACATCGGCGCGGTATTCGGCTACCAGCGGTACCAGTTGCCGGCCCAGGCTGACATACAGCGCCACCAGTACCGCGAGCAGGGCACAGGTCGCCAGCCCCCAACGGGTCAAGGCGCCCAGAACGCGCATCAGACGTTCCATGGCCATGGCCCTCCACGTGGTGCCCCAGGATCTGTACAGATCCTAACTATGGCTCGAAGCGACGGCTTTGCCAGCCGGCAAAAGTGTTCAAAACGCGTCAGAGCAGCACCACATCGTATTGTTCCTGGGAATACATGGATTCGACCTGAAAACGAATGGTTCGCCCGATAAAGGTCTCAAGCTCGGCCACGTTGCCCGACTCCTCGTCCAGCAGCCGGTCGACCACCTTTTGATTGGCCAGGACCCGATAGCCCTCTGCCTGATAGGCGCGCGCCTCGCGGAGAATCTCACGAAAAATTTCGTAACAGATAGTCTCAGGCGTCTTCAGCTTGCCGCGCCCCTGGCAGCACGTGCAAGCCTCGCACAGTACCTGCTCCAGGCTTTCGCGGGTGCGCTTGCGGGTCATCTGTACCAGGCCCAGCTCGGTGATGCCGATGATGTTGGTCTTGGCGTGGTCACGCTCGAGTTGTTTTTCCAGGGTCCGCAAGACTTGGCGCTGGTGCTCTTCGTCTTCCATGTCGATGAAGTCGATGATGATGATGCCGCCGATATTGCGCAACCGAAGCTGCCGGGCGATGGCGGTGGCAGCCTCCAGATTGGTCTTGAAGATGGTTTCTTCGAGATTGCGGTGGCCGACGAAGGCACCGGTATTGACGTCGATGGTGGTCATCGCCTCCGCCGGGTCGACCACCAGGTAGCCGCCCGACTTGAGCGGCACCTTGCGCTCGAGGGCGCGCTGGATTTCGTCCTCGACCCCGTAAAGGTCGAAGATCGGCCGCTCGCCAGGGTAATGCTCCAGGCGATCGGCGATCTCTGGCATGAGCTCGATGACAAACTGCGTGGTCTTCTGGAAGGTTTCCCGCGAGTCGATGCGGATCTTCTCGATCTTTGGATTCACCAGGTCACGCAGGGTGCGCAGGGCCAGGCCCAGGTCCTCGTAGATCACGGTAGGCGCGCCGACGGTCTTGATCTGCGTGCCGATCTGTTCCCATAGGCGGCGCAGGTAGCGGATGTCCATGAGGATTTCTTCGGAGCGCGCGCCTTCGGCTGCGGTGCGCAGGATGAAGCCGCCGGCGTCCTTGATGTTTTCCTGGGCCATGCAGTCGGTGACCACCTGCTTGAGGCGGTCACGCTCGGCTTCGTCCTCGATCTTCAGGGAAATCCCCACGTGACTGGTGCGCGGCATGTATACCAAGTAGCGCGAGGGGATCGACAGTTGGGTAGTCAGACGCGCACCCTTGGACCCGATCGGGTCCTTGGTGACCTGTACCACCAGGCTTTGCCCCTCGTGTACCAGCGCGCTGATGCTCTCCACCGCGGAGCCTTCGCGCTGGGAGATCTCCGAGGCATGAATGAAGGCGGCGCGCTCCAGGCCGATGTCGACGAAAGCCGCCTGCATCCCCGGCAGGACACGCACCACCTTGCCCTTGTAGATGTTACCGACGATGCCCCGGCGCTGGGTACGCTCGACGTGCACCTCTTGCAGGACACCGTTCTCCACCACCGCCACGCGCGATTCCATCGGGGTGATATTGATCAGAATCTCTTCACTCATGGCAGGCTCTCGTCAAAGGTCTTCGGTAATGATGGATCGCTGGCGGGTGCCTGGCTACAGCTGTTGCGCATCCTCTGTGTGAAGTGGCCGGGTTTGCCAGCAGGCAATTCCGAATTTTTCGAGGAGTTCGGCGGTTTCGCTCAAGGGCAGGCCGACCACCGACGAATAGCTGCCCTGCAGGCCGGTGACGAACACCGCACCAAGGCCCTGGATAGCATAGCCACCGGCCTTGTCCACCGGCTCGCCACTGGCCCAATAGCGCTGGGCCTCTTCGGCGCTGATGGCACGAAAGCGCACCAGGCTTGCGACGCAGACGCTCAAGCAGCATTGGCCATCGCTCAGGGCGACGGCGGTGAGTACCTGGTGCTCGCGATCGGCGAGTTCGGCCAGCATGGCCTGTGCATGGGCCGCGTCCTCGGGCTTGCCAAGGATCTTGCCATCGAGCACCACGGCGGTGTCGGCGCCCAGCACCACGCCAGGTTGCGACACGCCAGCCAGACCAGCCAGGCCGGCCGCCGCCTTGGCACGGGCCAGACGCTCGACGTAGGCCGGAGCACTTTCGCCCGGCAGCGGGGTTTCATCGATGGGGGCACTGACCGGGGTGAACGGCACGCCGATCTGTGTCAGCAGCTCACGCCGTCGTGGCGAGCCAGAAGCCAGGTACAACGGGGTCATTCGGGCATCTCCCTGTCAGTGTCGGTGAAACCTTCAGTTAATGCTCAGGCGTCTGCGCAGGTCGCGCAGGGCAAAACTCACCCATGGCCAGAGCACGGCACTGATCACAGCGGACCAGACCAGCGCCAGGGTCGGCAGGCGATTGCCGGTCAGCGCGCTGAGCCACAGCTGGACCAGTTGGGCGATGCCGAAGATCACCAGGATCACCAGGCTCTGCTGCCACATCGGAAACATGCGCAAGCGTTGCTGCAGCGACATCACCAGGAAGGTGATCAAGGTCAGGACCAAGGCGTTCTGCCCCAGCAAGGTGCCGTACAGCACGTCTTCGGCCAGCCCCAGAAGGAATGCCGTAGCCATGCCGACCTTGTGCGGCACGGTCAGTGACCAGAAGGCCAGCAGCAGGGCCAGCCACATAGGGCGCAAGACTTCCATGAACTGGGGCATGGGGGAAACGCTGAGCAACAGGCCGACCACGAAGGTCAACCAGATGACCCAGCCATTCTTGCTGCGGGTGCTAGCCATCATTCTCTCCGGGGTTGGACCGGCGC
>JAEWGL010000142.1 GCA_023388335.1 Pseudomonadota bacterium
GGTGTACTTGCGCGATAACGTGGCCACGCCCAAGGCACGTTGAATGCAGCTCGTCAGCTAGTGTCCTGTCTCGGGAATAAGCTGTTCACTTTTGGCGGCGTCTTGGGCGCCCGGCCGGCGTTGCCACACCTCGCCATAGCCCTGCTATGACTCGTCGCGGCGCCTTGGCCGAACACCCAAGCCACTCGCCAAAAGAGAACGTATTTCCGAGACAGGACACTAGTACCACACTCAATAAACCTTTTGTCCGATCTGTGGTCCAGTTATTTATCGGGCATTAGCGAAGGCACTCTGATGCTGCTAAATTGCCATCATCGCCTTTGATTTGAGTAGTTCACCATGCGTATCGACGGCTTTTCCTCGCAGTCTTACCCGGTCAAGCGTGTGCCGCGCAATGCGCCGGTGCGGGACGAGGCTATCGAGGACGCTGAGCTGATCGAAGATGTCGAGGTTGCGCAGCCGACCCGAGCCAATCGACGCGCTGGCGGAGTGCCCGCCCGCCAACAGGACATGATCCAGGCCCGTGCCCGTGACCGGCGCACCGCCAGCGCCTTGGCCAGCTACCTGACCACTGCCGGCTTTGTCGACTGGGAAATGGAAGTGGTGGGCCTGGACCTGTACATTTGACAGATGATTCCCGCCCCACTGCCTTATTACCTTGGTTGTCCCTCCTGGAGTGAAAGCGCCTGGCGCGACTACCTCTATCCCGCCGATGCCCGTTCCACCGAATTCCTTGGCCTGTACAGCCAGGTCTTCAACGCCGTCGAAGGCAACACCACGTTCTACGCCCGTCCCGCTGCCACGACCCTGCAACGTTGGGCCCAGATAATGCCGGCGCATTTTCGCTTCACGGCCAAGTTCCCTGGGGACATCAGCCATGGCGACGATCTACGCGTGCACCTTGAGGCGGCGATCGAATTCACCCGGCTGCTGGCCCCCCTCGGCCAGCGGGTCTCGCCGTATTGGCTGCAGCTGCCCGCAGTCTTCGGTCCGTCCAGGCTGGACGAGCTGAGCCATTTCCTCGATGAAATCGCTGCTCCGGTAGCCGTTGAAGTGCGCAATCAGGCGTTCTTCGCCCGCGGCGAGGAGGAGCGTCAGCTCAACCGTCTACTGCGCGCGCGGGGCGTTGAACGCATCTGCCTGGATCCACGTGCGCTGTTTAGCTGCACCTCGCGCGAACCCGAGATCCTGCATGCACAGGCGAAGAAACCCAGGGTGCCGCCGCGTCCAGCAGCATTCACCCAGCACCCGCAGGTGCGTTTTATCGGGCATCCGCAGCTGCTGGCCAACGACCCCTTTCTCACCCCTTGGGTGGACAAGGTCGCCGCCTGGATCGAGGAGGGGCGCTGCCCCTACGTATTCCTGCACACGGCTGACAACCACCTGGCCGCTGCGCTGGCCCAGCATTTTCACCAGCGCCTGATGGCGCGCCTGCCAGGACTTGCAGCCTTGCCGGAATTGCCACGTGCGCCTGAGGTCGAACAACTGGGACTACTCTGACGACACTTTCATCTGCCTGAGGTTGTGACCATGGATGTGCAAACCCTGCGAGCCGAAGCGTTCAAGGCGCTACATGAGCGAGAAGGCGCCTTCGTCATCCCCAATCCCTGGGATGCCGGCTCGGCCAGATTACTGGCCAGCCTGGGTTTCGAGGCCTTGGCGACCACCAGCGCAGGCCTGGCCTTTTCCCTCGGGCGTCCGGACGCCGAGGCCGCGGTGAACCTGGACGAGACCCTGGTTAACGCCCAGGCCATCGTCGACGCCACCCCTCTACCAGTGGCCGCGGACCTGGAAAACGGCTTTTCAGACCTGCCCGAAGGCTGCGCCCAGGCGATTGTTCGAGCAGCCGAGGCGGGCCTGGTTGGCGCGTCGATCGAGGATGGCACTGGCCGCGCGGATGCCCCGATCTACGATAAGGGCCTTGCTGTGGAGCGAGTCCGGGCGGCGGTGCAGGCGGCACGCGGCCTGCCATTTCCCTTTACCCTCTGCGCCCGTGCCGAGAACCTGTTGCACGGCCGGCTGGACCTTGACGACACCATCGCCCGCCTGCAGGCCTTTGCCGAGGCCGGTGCCGATGTGTTGTATGCCCCAGGCTTGCGCAGCATCGACGAAATTCGCGCGGTGGTGCAGGCGGTGGCGCCCAAGCCGGTCAATGTGTTGATGGGCCTGAGCGGCGTAGCGCTTGGCGTCAACCAGTTGCAGGACCTGGGCGTGCGCCGTATCAGCGTTGGCTCCTCGCTGGCGCGGGCAGCCTTCGCCGCGCTGCAGCGCGCAGCCCTGGAGATCCGCGACCAAGGCACCTTCCGCTATGGCGAGCAGGCGTTGCCGTTTGCCGAGCTCAACGACCTGTTCCGCCGCTGAGGCCCCATGCGCACGTTGATAGTGGTGCTACTGGGCCTGCTGGCGGCAGGCTTGGCCTGGTATCAGGGCTGGCGCCCACCGGACGCCTGGAATCCCTGGGCCGTGCTGGATGTGGCGCAGCCGCCCAACGTGCTGACACCCTACAAACTGTCGCGACTGCGCGACGATCCGCAGCTGTGTGCCCAGGCCTTGGCGACTTCATCCTTGCGCCAGCGCAAGCAGGCCGACAGCCCAGCCTCGGCACGCTGTCCGCTGACCAATGTGTTGCGGGTCGAAGGCGGCCAGGCGCGCCTGTCCAGCAGTTTTCTTGCCAGCTGTCCCTTGGCGGTCGCCTATGCGCTGTTCGAGCAGCACGGCCTGCAGCCAGCGGCGCAACGGGCCTTTGGCCAGCGCGTGGCGCAGGTCGATCACCTGGGCAGTTTCGCCTGCCGGAATGTCTATAACCGCCAACAAGGCGCGCTCAGCCAGCACGCCACGGCCAACGCCCTGGACATCAGCGGCTTTCGCCTGGCCGACGGCCAGCGCATCGTCCTGGCTAAGGACTGGCAGGGTCAGGGAGCCAAGGCCGCGTTTCTCAGGGACGTGCACAAGGCTGCCTGCGAAAGCTTCAATACGGTCCTGGGGCCTGACTACAATGCCGCGCACCACAACCATTTCCACCTGGACATGGGGCGCTGGCAGGTCTGCCGCTGATTTCAGGCGTGGACGCGAACGTTGTTCAGCACCACCGGGCGAGCCCAGTGGTTGTCGAAGTCCAATGCCGACTGCTGGGCAGCCAGGCTCGGTTCGTCGAAGGGCTCGGGCGCCTTGTCGAGCAGGTCCATCTCGAATTCGGCGATGGGCAGGTAAAGCGGACGAGGGGCAGGACCCGGGCCCGGCTCGGCAGGTGGCTGGCCCTGGCTCATGACCAGCGGACGCAGCCAGCTGTTGTTCAGGTCGAGCTGGCGCTGTTGCTCGATCAGCTCGGCGGCGCTGAACGGCTCGGGCGCCTTGTCCAGCAACGCTATCTCGAATTCGGCCTTGGGCAGAAACAGTGGTTCGGGCGGCGCCACCAGGGTGTCGTGGACATCGCACAGGCGCTGGAGGTGGATCTGGGCCAGGAGCCGAGCCCCACCGATCGGCTCGCCACTGTCCTTGTCGTATTGCTGGACTGCCCGCACCGCGCCTTCATCGGCCTCACCCTGCTGCTCGGCCAGCGCCCGGGCAAAGAAATCCTGCCACAGGTGGCTGACCCCGCCCAGTGCCTGGGTGTTGTGCCGTCCATAGTCGCCAACGGGCGAAAGGTAGGTCGAGCCGAATTGAAGAGTGTCTGTCATGGCAGTCGCGGGTGATGCGCTCTGGCAGAATAGCGGATATTGCATGTATCGGCCGTGGCCGGGGTTTCATTAATTTTTTGAGTGCGCAGCTGATGGTGGAGCAAGAGCAGGGTGGCGGTATTCGGGTCGAGGCGTTGATGCCCGCGTTCCAAGGACAGGCTGCTCAATGGGCGCAGCGCCTGGGCCTGCCACTGGACAACGCTGAGGCCGAGTTCGCCGTGCAAGTCGGTGCCGAAGGCCTGCAGATCCAGCAACTGGGACCCCAGGCGCCCGGTCCGGTGCGGGTGGATTTCGTCGAAGGCCAGGCCGCACACCGGCGGTTGTTCGGTGGCGGCAATGGGCAGATGATCGCCAAGGCCGTGGGTATCGCCCAGGGTGTCCGGCCCCAGGTGCTGGACTGCACGGCGGGGCTGGGCAAGGACGCGTTCGTGCTGGCCAGCCTCGGCTGCCAGATGACCTTGATCGAACGCCAGCCGCTGATTGCCGCGTTGCTGGAAGACGGGCTCGAGCGCGCCCGTGATGACGCCGACGTCGGCCCGATCGTCGCGCGCATGCAGCTGCTGACGGGCAATGCCATTGAGCGCATGCGCGATTGGCAGGGCGAGGCGCCACAGGTGATCTACCTGGACCCGATGTTTCCGCACCGGGACAAGAGTGCGCTGGTGAAGAAGGAGATGCGGGTGTTCCGGCCTTTGGTGGGTGATGACCTTGATGCGCCGGCGCTACTTGAGGCGGCGTTGGCGTTGGCCAGTCACCGGGTGGTGGTCAAGCGGCCGCGCAAGGCGCCGGTCATCGAGGGGCCCAAGCCGAGTCATAGTCTGGAGGGCAAGTCCAGCCGTTACGATATCTATCCCAAGAAGGCGCTCAAGGGGTGATTTTTGCGGGATGTCCAGGAAATCCCCAGCCCCCAGGGTAGAGGCAATCTCCAAGATGGATGTAGCCCCTGGCGCCCATCACAACCGATAAGCGCGCATGAATACCCCCACCACATCCCGCACATGCGCCTCGGCCTGCTCGCCCTCGATCGCCGGCGAGCACCCGAGCAGCAGCCGATAGTCCGGCGCACCCTTGATCAGGCTCAGGAAGTGCTCGGCAGCGCGCGCCGGTTGCTCGATGCGCAGCAGGCCGCGCTGGTCGACGCTGCGCAGCAGCGCTTCCATTTCGCCCAGGACACGCTTGGGCCCCGCTTCGTAGAAGTACTGCCCAAACCCCGGATCCTGATTGCCCAGGGCGATGATCAGGCGACTGAGCTTCACGGCCTCGTCACTGCTGATCAGCGCCTGGAACCCACGGGCAATGTTCAGCAGGACCTGCTCCAGAGGCACACCTTCGGGCAACTCGAAAATCAGCTCGGGCAACTGGGTCTGGCAGGTCGCCATGACCGCGGAGCCGAACAGGGTCTGCTTGTCGGTGAAATGGCTGTACACGGTGAGTTTGGAAACACCCGCCGCCGCAGCGACCGCATCCATGCTGGTGTTGGTGTAGCCGAGGCTGAGGAACAGCGACTTGGCGGCTTCGAGGATGGCCTCGCGGTTGGCCAGGTCCTTGGGCCGGCCGGGGCCGATGGGGGCGTCGTTGGGCATGGAAGTGTGCATGTTGTGGGAAAGATCGCTCATGGTACCGGGTTGCGGATCGTTCGGCTGTTGTGACCGCCAGAACGTTAATACGTGTTTTCTCTGCGACGCCAGCTTCCCGGCCTCGGTTCCCTGGATTAATATACTCGCCAGTATAAATATTCCAAGCGTCACTCGCCTAAGGTCATCCATCATGTTGCGTCATGCCTTGCCCCTTGCCCTGCCCGCTGCCGTGGTGCTACTCCTGGCAGCCTGCGGCCAAGAGGCTACGCCGCCTGCCGCGCCGCGTCCGGCGCTGGTAGTGCAACCACAGCCGGCCAGTACCGCGGCCGACAGCTACCCGGGCGAAGTACGGGCGCGCCTGGAGCCTGCGCTGGCGTTTCGCATCGCGGGCAAGGTCAGCAAGCGCCTGGTCGAGGAGGGGCAGCGGGTCAAGGCCGAGCAACCCTTGGCCGAGCTTGACCCGCAGGACGTGCGTCTGCAACTGGAAGCCAATCGCGCGCAACTGGCCGCGGCCGAGGCGAACCTCTCGCTGGTACGCGCCGAGCGCGATCGCTACCAGAAGCTGCTCGACCGGCAGATGGTCAGCCATTCCCAGTACGACAGTGCCGAAAACCTCTACCGCGCCGGCATGGCGCGGCTCAAGCAGGCGCGCGCCGAAGCCGACGTGGCCGGCAATCAGGCCGAGTACGCGGTGCTGCGCGCCCCCCAGGATGGCGTGATCGCCAAGCGCCAGGTCGAGGTCGGCCAGGTGGTTGGGGCGGGGCAGACGGTGTTTACCCTGGCCGCCGATGGCGAGCGCGAGGTGGCCATCGGCATCCCCGAGCAGCAGTTCGGTCGCTTCAGGGTCGGCCAGGCGGTGAATGTCGAGCTGTGGTCGCAACCCAACGAGCGGTTCGCCGGGCGCATCCGCGAACTGTCGCCGGCGGCCGATCCGCGCTCGCGCACCTTCGCGGCACGGATTGCCTTCACCGCGGGCAAGGTGCCGGCCGAACTCGGCCAGAGCGCGCGGGTGTTCATCGCCCAGGCCGAGCGCGTGGCATTGTCGGTGCCGCTTTCGGCGGTAACGGCAGAGAATGGCCAGGCCTATGTCTGGCGGGTCGGCGAGGACAATCGCCTGGAACGTGCCATGGTGCGGCTGGGCGCCTATGGCGCCGACAGCGTGCCGGTGCTCGAGGGGTTGTCCGCCAGCGACTGGGTGGTCGCCGCTGGTGGCCACGTGTTGCAGGAAGGCCAGCAGGTACGGCCTGTCGACCGTACCAACCGTGTGGTGAACGTGGCGGCCAAGGAGTAAGTCCCGATGGGTTTCAACCTTTCCGCCTGGGCGCTGCGTAACCGCCAGATCGTATTGTTTTTGATGATTCTGCTGGCCGCGATTGGCGCGATGTCCTACAGCAAGTTGGGGCAGAGCGAAGACCCGCCCTTTACCTTCAAGGCCATGGTGATTCGCACCCTTTGGCCTGGCGCCAGCGCCGAGGAGGTCGCGCGTCAGGTCACCGAGCGCATCGAAAAGAAGCTGATGGAGACCGGCGAGTACGAGAAGATCGTGTCCTTCTCCCGCCCCGGGGAATCGCAGGTGACCTTCATGGCCCGCGATTCGTTGCACTCGGCCGATATCCCAGAGCTGTGGTACCAGATCCGCAAGAAGGTCGCGGATATCCGTCATACCTTGCCGCCGGGCGTGCAGGGGCCGTTTTTCAATGATGAATTCGGTACCACCTTCGGCAACATCTATGCGCTGACCGGCGCCGGCTTCGATTATGCGGTGCTCAAGGACTATGCCGACCGCATCC
>JAEWGL010000151.1 GCA_023388335.1 Pseudomonadota bacterium
TGTTGCTGGGGCGGTGCCTGTGGGCGGGCCAGGTTCTGGCCATGCAGGCCACTGGCCTGTGGCTCAGCGCGGGGCTTGGGGCGTTCGTGATCGGCTGGGTCATCCAGTTCATTGGCCATTATTACGAAGGCCGCAAGCCCGCTTTCGTCGATGACATCAGCGGGCTGATCATCGGGCCGTTGTTCGTGGTGGCTGAACTGGCGTTCCTGCTGGGCCTGTGCCCCGCGCTCAAACAGGCGATCGAACGCAATGCCGGACCGGCGGCGATACGCGAGTCTCGTCCGAAGTCCCTCTAGGGCTGCAAGTTTTAAGCTGCAATCTCGAACCCGTACTACGTACGGCGTCTCTTGCAGCTTAAAGCGTGCGGCTTGTAGCTCGCTGCTTCCTGCAGTTAATTCATCCGAGTTCGTCCCACACCGACTCCGCCAGGTGGAAGGTGGCATTGGCTGCCGGAATGCCGCAGTAGATCGCGCTCTGCATCAGCACTTCCTTGATCTCTTCGCGGGTCACGCCGTTGTTGGCGGCGGCGCGCAGGTGCAGCTTGAGCTCGTCGTTGCGGTTCATGCCGATCAGCATAGCAATGGTGATCAGGCTGCGGGTGTGCCGCGGCAGGCCGGGGCGGGTCCAGATGTCGCCCCAGGCATGCCGGGTGATCATCTCCTGGAACTCACCATTGAAGTCGTTGAGCTTTTCCAGGCTGCGGTCGACGTGGGCATCGCCAAGCACGGCGCGGCGCACTTGCATACCGGCGTCGTAACGTTGTTTCTCGTCCATGGGCGCTCCTTAGCGATCCAGCAGGAAATCGGTGACGCGGCGGCTGAACGGTTCGCCCACCTCGACATTGGACAGGTGCGCGGCCTGGAACTCGGCGTATTCGGCCCCCGCCACCTGCTCTTGGATAAACAGCCCGCCCGCGGGCGGCGTGACGGCATCCGCACTGCCGGAAATCACCAGCAACGGCACCTTGATCTCGCCGAGCTGGTCACGGAAATCGGCATCACGCACCGCACCGCAGTTAGCGGCGTAGCCCTGGGGCGAGGTGGCGGCGAGCATGTCGGTGATGCGCTTGACCTGTTCGGTCTGGGCGGCCGAGAACGTCGGGGTGAACCAGCGTTCGATCGACGCATCGCGCAGGCCGCGCATGGCCTGCGCGCCGTCGCGCAGGACCATCTCGATGCGCGGGTTCCAGGTGTCGGGCGAGCCAATTTTCGCCGCGGTGTTGCACACCACCAGGCGCTTGAGGCGCTCGCCTGCGTTGATGCCCAGCCACTGGCCGATCAGGCCGCCCATGGACAGCCCGCAGAAATGCGCCTGCTCGATGTTCAGGGCATCGAGCAGGGCCAACACGTCGCGGCCCAGTTGCTCGATACTGTAGGGGCCCTCGGTGACCAGCGAGCCGCCATGGCCGCGGGTGTCATAGCGCAGCACGCGAAAATGCGAGGACCAGGCCGGAACCTGCGTGTCCCACATGTGCAGGTCGGTGCCCAACGAGTTGGACAACACCAGCACCGGCGCCTGCTCCGGCCCCTCGAGTTGGTAGTTCAGTACACCATCGGCCAGTTGCAATTGAGCCACAGTGGTCTCCTTCAGGCAGTGAAGCGTTGATGTTCGGCGACAGCGCGGGAAACCCAGACGCGCGCCTGGCCAAGGTAATGGGTCGGGTCGAGCAGCCGATCGAGTTCTTCGGCCGAGAGTTCGTCGCTTACCTGGGGTTCATCGCCAAGCACCGCGCGCAGGTGGCGCTGCTCGGCGACGGCGCGCTGGCAACACTGCTCCAGCAGGTGGTGGGCGCGGTCGCGACCCAAGCGCTGGGCCAGGACGATGCTCACCGCCTCGGCCAGCACCAGGCCTTGGGTCAGGTCGAGGTTGCGGCGCATGCGCTCGGCATCCACTTCCATGCCCTCGGCGATGACCTGGGCCTGGCGCAGCGCGCCGGAGACCAGGCAGCAGATGTCCGGCAGGGTTTCCCACTCGGCGTGCCACAACCCCAGGCTGCGCTCGTGCTCCTGCGGCATGGCCGCGAACAGCGTGGCCAACAGGCCAGGCACGCGGGTCGCGGCGCTGATCAGCACCGCCGCGCCGACCGGATTGCGCTTGTGCGGCATGGTCGAGGAGCCACCCTTGCCGGGCGCCGAGGGCTCGAACAGCTCGCCGGCCTCGGTTTGCATCAGCAAGCTGATGTCACGCCCCAGCTTGCCCAAGCTGCCGGCGATCAGGCCAAGCACCGAGGCGAACTCCACCAGGCGATCGCGCTGGGTGTGCCAGGGTTGCTCCGGCAAGCTCAGGTGCAGGTGCGCGGCCAGCGCCTCGGCCACCGGCAGGGCCTTGCCGCCCAGTGCTGCCAGCGTGCCGGAGGCACCGCCGAACTGCAGGCACAACAGGCGTGGACGCAGCTCCTGCAAACGCTGGCGATGACGCGTCAGGGCACCCAGGGTGCTGGCCAGCTTCATGCCCAATGTCACCGGCGTGGCATGCTGCAGCCAGGTGCGGCCCACCAGCGGCGTCTCGGCGTACTGCAAGGCCTGGCTTGCCAGGGTATCGGCAAGCCGGGCAAGGTCGGCCTCGATCAGCCCCAAGGCAGCGCGCACCTGCAGGACAAGGCCAGTGTCCATGGCGTCCTGGCTGGTGGCGCCCAGGTGCACGTAGCGCTCGGCTTCAGGGACGCTGCTGGCCACCTGCTTGCCCAAGGCCTTGACCAACGGAATCGCCGAATTGCCGGCGCTGGCGATGGACTCGGCCAGGGCCCGGGCGTCGTAGCGCTCGGCCCGGCACGCCGCTTCAATGGCCGCCAGGGCCGTGTGCGGCACCAGGCCGACCTCAGCCTCGGCATGGGCCAGCGCAGCCTCGAAATCGAGCATGCCTTGCAGGCGGCCATGGTCGGAAAACACTTCCCGCATGGCCGACGCGGTGAAATAGGCATCGAACAACTGGTTGTCCGTTCGTTGCGTCATTGCGGGTCCTTAGTGATCGTGGTGCAGGTACGCCGCCTGTTTCGGCAGGCGCAGGCTGAACAGGAAGGCCACCGCCATCATGGCGGTCACATACCAGTAGAAGGTGTTCTCCATGCCCAGGGTTTTCAAGCCCAGGGCGACATATTCGGCCGAACCGCCAAACACCGCGTTGGCCACGGCATAGGCCAGGCCGACGCCCAGCGCGCGCACCTGCGGTGGGAACATCTCGGCCTTCACCAGGCCGCTGATGGAGGTGTAGAAACTGACGATGCACAGGGCCAGGGTAATCAGCACGAAGGCCATGAACGGACTGCTGACGGTCTTGAGCGCCATCAGCAGCGGCACGGTGAACAGGGTGCCCAGGGCGCCGAACAGCAGCATCGAGTTACGCCGGCCAATGCGATCGGAGAGCATGCCGAACAGCGGCTGCATGCACATGTAGACGAACAGCGCGCCGGTCATCACGAAGCTTGAGCTCTTGGCGCTCATGCCGGCGGTGTTGACCAAGTACTTCTGCATGTAGGTGGTGAAGGTGTAGAAGATCAGCGAACCGCCTGCGGTATAGCCAAGCACGGTGATGAAGGCCGCGCCATGGTTGCGGAACAACCCGCTGATGGAGCCGGCATCCTTGTCTTGGCGGGTCTCGGCGCTGCTGGTCTCTTTCAATGAGCGGCGCAGCAGCAGCGAGATCACTGCCGCGACGGCGCCGACCACGAATGGGATGCGCCAGCCCCAGGCACGCAGCTCGTCCTCGGTCAGCAGTTGCTGGAGGATCACTACCACCAGCACCGCCAGCAACTGGCCGCCGATCAGGGTCACGTACTGGAAGGAGGCGAAGAACCCGCGCTGGCCGCGCAGGGCCACCTCGCTCATGTAGGTCGCGGTGGTCCCGTATTCGCCGCCGACCGACAAGCCTTGGAACAACCGCGCCATCAACAGCAGCGCCGGCGCCCAGGCGCCGATGCTGGCATAGGTGGGCAGGCAGGCGATGACCAGGGATCCGGCGCACATCATCAGCACCGAGATCATCATCGAGTTCTTGCGGCCATGACGGTCGGCCACACGGCCAAAGAGCCAACCGCCGATTGGGCGCATCAGGAAGCCGGCGGCGAACACCCCGGCGGTATTGAGCAGCTGTACGGTGGGGTCGTCCGAGGGGAAGAACGCCGGGGCGAAATAGATGGCGCAGAAGGCGTAGACATAGAAGTCGAACCATTCAACGAGGTTGCCCGAAGAGGCACCGACAATGGCGAAGATGCGTTTACTGCGCTCTTCGCCGGTGTAATAGGCTGAGGTCATGACGTTTTTACTCCTGGAGGGTCACTGTCGCACTCTAGACTCTGTCTAGACATACTCGGTAACACTCTCGTTCCACAATCCTGGCTTCGATGGCGGCGCCATGCTTTTGCCGGCGCTCCGGCAAGCCCGCTTCCACACATACCACCGGTTTGTGAGAGCGGGCTACCTGGGAGACCTTGGATCCTGTCAAACCCGCTCGATGGCCAGTGCCAGGCCTTGGCCCACGCCCACACACATGGTCGCCAAGCCCTTGCTGCCACCGCTCTTCTCCAGCTGGTGCAGCGCGGTGAGGACCAGGCGCGCACCGCTCATGCCCAGGGGGTGACCCAAGGCAATGGCGCCACCATTGGGGTTGACCTGCGGCGCATCGTCGGTGAGGCCGAGTTCGCGCAGCACGGCCAAGCCTTGGCTGGCGAAGGCTTCGTTGAGTTCGATGACGTCGAA
>JAEWGL010000208.1 GCA_023388335.1 Pseudomonadota bacterium
GCCCTCTACTACCTGTCCGGTGGCGGCAACGACTTCCTTCAGGGCCGGGTCAACAGTCCGGTCGACGCCGCAACCGCCGGAGCCCGGCTCGCCGCCAGTGCTCAAGCGCTGCAGCAGGGTGGCGCGCGGTACATCATGGTCTGGCTGCTGCCTGACCTGGGCCTGACCCCGAATTTCAGCGGCACACCGAACCAGAGCGCATTGTCACAGCTCTCCCAGGTGTTCAATCAGTCGCTGATCAGCCAGCTGGGGCAGATCGATGCCCAGATCATCCCGCTGAACATTCCGGTGCTGTTCAATGAAGCCTTGGCCGATCCCGCGCAGTACGGCCTGGCGATGGGCCAGAACCTGGTCGGCACCTGCTACAGCGGTGACAACTGCGTGGAGAATCCGCTCTATGGCGCCAACGGCACGGCTCCCGACCCCACCAAGCTGCTGTTCAACGACGCGGTGCACCCGACCATTGCCGGCCAGCAACTGATCGCCGACTACGGCTACTCGATCCTCTCGGCCCCCTGGGAGCTGACCCTGCTGCCGGAAATGGCCCACGCCAGCCTGCGCGCCCACCAGGATGAGCTGCGCAACCAATGGCAAAGCCCCTGGCAGGGCATCGGCCAATGGCAGGCGATTCTCGCCACCGGCGCCCAGGACCTGGACTTCGATGGCCAGCACAGCGCCGCCAGCGGCGATGGCCGCGGCTATAGCTTGACCGTTGGCGGTAGCTACCGGATCGACGAAGCCTGGCGTGTCGGCCTGGCGGCAGGCGCCTACCGGCAGAAGATCGAAGCCGGGGCCGAGGATTCGGACTACAAGCTCAACAGCTACCTGGCCACCGCCTTTGCCCAGTTCCAACACGATCGCTGGTGGGCCGATGCGGCGCTGACCGTCGGCCATCTGGATTACAGCGACCTCAAGCGGACCTTCGCCCTAGGGGTCAACAGGCGTAGCGAGAAAGGCGACACCGACGGTGAGACCTGGGCCCTGGGCGGGCGTCTGGGCTTCAACCTTGCCAGCAGTGGCAGTGTCTGGCAGCTCTCGCCGTTCATCAGCGCCGACTATGCGCGGGTCAAGGTCGACGGCTACGAGGAGAAAAGCAACCGCTCCACTGCCCTGGCCTTCGACGACCAGGACCGTACCTCACGCCGAATGGGCGCCGGCCTGCAGGGCAGCGTGTTGTTCGGGCAAGGCACCACGCTGTATGCCGAGGTGGCCCGCGAGCACGAGTTCGAGGATGACCGCCAGGACCTGACCATGCACCTGACCACCTTGGCGGGCAATGACTTCACCCTCGCCGGCTATACGCCCGACAGCAATCTAACCCGCGCCAGCCTGGGCCTGAGCCAGGTACTCAGCCCTGGCCTCACCCTGCGCGGCAACTACAACTGGCGCAAGAGCGACGAGCTGACCCAGCAAGGCCTCACCCTGGCGCTCAGTTTGGACTTCTGAGGCAGCCACCAGCTGCAAGCTGCAAGCTGCAAGCTGCAAGCTGCAAGCAAAAGCTGGCGCATACCGATGCCGCGGTGCCTAGCAGCTTTAGCTTGTAGCTTGAGGCTTGAGGCTGCCCCTCAAGCCTTGGGCGGCTGCTCGGCCAGGGCCACGGCGCGGAACATGGCACGGCGCTTGTTGATGGTTTCTTCCCATTCCAGCGCCGGTACCGAATCGGCGACGATGCCACCCCCGGCCTGCACGTGCAATTCTCCGTCCTTGATCACCGCGGTGCGGATGGCAATCGCCGTGTCCATGTTGCCGTTCCAGGCCAGGTAACCCACGGCACCGCCGTAGACGCCACGCTTGACCGGCTCCAGCTCGTCGATGATTTCCATGGCACGAATCTTCGGCGCGCCGGAGAGGGTCCCAGCCGGGAGGATCGCACGCAGGGCATCCATGGCCGAGAGGCCCTCGCGCAGCTGGCCAGTGACGTTGGAAACAATGTGCATGACGTTGGAATAGCGCTCGATCACCATCTTCTCGGTCAGGCGCACCGAGCCAGTCTCGCAGACCCGCCCAGTGTCATTGCGGCCCAGGTCGATAAGCATCAGGTGCTCGGCGATTTCCTTCTCGTCCGACAGCAGATCGTCTTCCAGGGCGCGGTCGGCCTCTTCGGTCGCGCCACGCGGACGGGTCCCGGCAATCGGTCGCACAGTGACCAGGTTGTCCTCGACCCGCACCAGCACCTCGGGCGAGCTGCCGACCACATGGAAGTCGCCGAAGTTGAAGAAGTACATGTAGGGCGTCGGGTTGAAGCAGCGCAGCGCCCGATACAGGTCGATCGGCGCGGCCTTGAAGTCGATGGACATGCGCTGCGATGGCACTACCTGCATGCAGTCACCCGCCAGGATGTACTCCTTGATGGTGTCTACCGCACGCTCGTAGTCGTCCTGGGTGAAGCTGGAGCGGAAGGTCGGCTCGGCGGCCAGTGGACCGCTCAGGTCCAGGCCGCGGCGCGGGGTGATCGGCTCACGCAGTTTGGCCAGCAACGCCTGCAGGCGCGACTGGCCGTTTTCGAAGGCCTGCTCCTGCGCCGGGTCGACCAGGACGATGGCGTGCATCTTACCGGCCAGGTTGTCGAACACCACGATGGCGTCGGAGACCATCAACAGAATGTCTGGCACGCCCAGCGGATCGGGGTTTGGGCATTTACCCAGGCGCGTCTCGACGTAGCGCACGCAGTCATAGCCGAAATAGCCGACCAGGCCGCCGTTGAAGCGCGGCAGGCCCGCGATGTCGGCAACCTTGTAGCGGTCCTTGAAAGTCTCGACGAAGGCCAGCGGGTCTTCCACCTCCAGGCTTTCGGCCACCTCACCGTCATGGGTGATGCTGACCTGGTGATCATGTACCCGCAGCACGGTGCGCGACGGTAGGCCGATCATCGAGTAACGGCCCCACTTCTCGCCGCCTTGTACCGACTCGAGCAGGTAGGAATTGGCCTGGTCGGCCAGCTTCAGGTAGATCGACAGCGGGGTGTCGAAGTCGGCCAGGGTTTCACAGGCCAGGGGGATGCGGTTGTAGCCGGCAGCGGCCAGGCGCAGAAATTCTTCGCGGGTCATGGGTAGCCTCGTGGCAAGCAGCAGTAGGGTCGGGCAAGCGGATGGGCCGGCAAGCGCCGGCGGGCAACAGTCAGGCGCGCCAGCGCCAACGGGCCAGGGCCTTGATGACTTTCATCCAGAATTTGCCAGGAACCGCCACGGTGGACTCTCTGTCTGCTGAGGCTTGAAGGTCCGCCAACGTTATCCCAGTGGCCGGGTCTACGCAACCGGGCAGCAGCGCACGCAGGTCGTCGATGACCAGGCTGGGCGATTCCTCAAGGATCGGCCGGCCATGGTTGTAACCGTAGGTCAGGCCAACACACTTGACCCCTGCCGCCTTGGCCGCCTGCACATCGCTGCGCGAGTCACCGACGAACAGTGCTTCGCCGGCCGAAACACCGGCCATCTTCATGACGAACAGCAGGGCCGCGGGGTCGGGCTTCTTCTGGGGCAATGTATCGCCGCCGATAATCCAGCGGAAGTAGCGGCCAATCTTCATCTGGTCCAGCAGCGGGGCGACGAAGCATTCTGGCTTGTTGGTGATCAGCGCCATCTCGACACCCTGCTTGCGCAGCCACTGGAGGGTATCGCGCACGCCGGGGTAGACCACCGTCAGCTCATGGTTGTCGGCGTAAGCCCGCATGAACAGTTCCAGGCCGCGCTCGGCCTGCTGGTCATCCACCGCCTGGTGCTCCAGGCCGCCAGCGAGGGCCCGGCGCACCAGGACCTGGGCACCGTTGCCGACCCAGTGGCGCACAGCCTCCAGGCCAGCAGGCTGGCGCCCCATTTCGAGCAGCATGCGGTCCACGGCGGCGGCCAGGTCAGGCACGGAGTCGATCAGGGTACCGTCCAGATCGAACATCACCAGCCTGGGCAGCGTTCCGGGAAACAGCTGCTCGAAGCCACTCATGGGCGCGCCAGGGCCATTTCGGCACGCATCTTGCCGATCACTTCCTGGTAGTCCGGTGCGTTGAAGATCGCCGAACCGGCCACGAAGGTGTCAGCACCGGCGGCGGTGATCTCGCGGATGTTGTTGACGTTGACACCGCCGTCGATCTCCAGGCGGATGTCACGGCCACTGGCGTCGATCAGCGCGCGGGCTTCGCGCAGCTTGTCGAGGGTGCCGGGAATGAACTTCTGACCGCCGAAGCCGGGGTTGACGCTCATCAGCAGGACCATGTCAATCTTGTCCATCACGTACTTGAGCGCATCCAGGCTGGTGGCCGGGTTGAACACCAGGCCAGCCTTGCAGCCGCCGTCGCGGATCAGTTGCAGCGAGCGATCGATGTGCTGCGAGGCTTCCGGATGGAAGGTGATGTAGGTGGCGCCGGCCTCAATGAAGTCGCCGATGATGCGGTCGACCGGGCTGACCATCAGGTGCACGTCGATCGGCGCGGTCACGCCGTACTTGCGCAGCGCGCTGCAGACCATCGGGCCGATGGTCAGGTTGGGTACGTAGTGGTTGTCCATCACATCGAAGTGGACGATGTCGGCGCCGGCGGCCAACACCTTGTCGACGTCCTCGCCCAGGCGGGCGAAGTCGGCGGAGAGAATGGAGGGGGCAATAGCGAAGGGCTGCATGGCGAACCTGTTGGCAGAATCACGGTGGCGCATTGTAACCCAGGCGAGTGGTTCGGGGGCTCATTGGCATCAACCGTGGCCCATGTATCGCTACTACGGGTCCCTTCGCGGGCAAGCCCCCTCTAATAGAACAAAATTTATCTTACTGATTTAATTATGGTTTTCCAGGCATTGCTAATCCTGTGGGAGCGGGTCTTGCCGGGGCGCCGAACCGCCGCTCCTATCAAACAAAATCTAACCTGCTGTTTTAATTGGCTTTATTCAAGCTACTTTCACCAGC
>JAEWGL010000028.1 GCA_023388335.1 Pseudomonadota bacterium
GACGTCAACCTGCAGCAGGCGCCGCAGACCACGCGGATCATGCAGGGCCCGGTGTCCTACGCCGATGCCGTGGCCATCGCCGCGCCGGCCGTGGCCAACCTCTATACCACCAAGGTGGTCAACAACAAGGCAGCGCACCCGCTGTTCGAAGACCCGCAGTTCCGCCGCTTCTTCGGTGACAATCTGCCCAAGCAGCGGCGCTGGGAGTCGAGCCTGGGCTCGGCGGTGATCATGAGCCCGGAAGGCTACCTGCTGACCAACAACCATGTGACCTCTGGCGCCGACCAGATCGTGGTGGCGCTCAAGGACGGCCGCGAGACCCTGGCCCGGGTGATCGGCAGCGACCCGGAAACCGACCTGGCGGTGCTCAAGATCGACCTGAAGAACCTGCCGGCGATCACCATCGGCCGCTCCGACAGCATCCACATCGGTGACGTCGCCCTGGCCATCGGCAACCCTTTCGGCGTCGGCCAGACCGTGACCATGGGCATCATCAGCGCCACCGGGCGCAACCAGCTGGGCCTGAACAACTACGAAGACTTCATCCAGACCGACGCCGCGATCAACCCAGGCAACTCCGGCGGCGCGCTAGTCGACGCCAGCGGCAACCTCACCGGTATCAACACCGCGATCTTCTCCAAGTCCGGCGGATCCCAGGGCATCGGCTTCGCCATCCCGACCAAGCTGGCGCTGGAGGTCATGAAGTCGATCATCGAGCATGGCCAGGTGATCCGCGGCTGGCTGGGTATCGAGGTGCAACCGCTGAGCCAGGAGCTGGCCGAGTCCTTCGGCATGGAGGGGCGTCCGGGTATCGTCGTGGCGGGCATCTTCCGCGATGGCCCGGCGCAACGGGCCGGCCTGCAACTGGGTGACGTGATCCTCAGCATCAATGGCGAACCGGCTGGCGATGGCCGCCGCTCGATGAACCAGGTGGCACGGATCAAGCCCAACGAGAAGATAAAGATCGAGGTAATGCGTAACGGTCAGCCGCTCAAGCTGATCGCCGAGGTGGGCCTGCGTCCACCGCCAGCGCCGGTGGCCAGCAAAAAAGAAGAGAAGTGACTAGGATCGGGCTCACGGGCATGCCAGTCACCCGTGAGCCGATGCATGAGGGCACTGGCGCCCCCATGCGCATTCCCTGACTCAGTGCAGGATCTGGCTCAGGAACAGCCGGGTCCGCTCATTGCGCGGTCGGTCGAAGAAGTCGTCCGGGGACGCCTGCTCGACGATCTCGCCCTTGTCCATGAAAATCACCCGGTTGGCTACCGTGCGGGCAAAGCCCATCTCGTGGGTCACGCAGAGCATGGTCATGCCGTCCTCGGCGAGGCTGACCATGGTGTCGAGCACTTCCTTGACCATCTCCGGATCGAGCGCCGAGGTGGGCTCGTCGAACAGCATGATCTTGGGCTTCATGCACAGCGCCCGGGCGATCGCCACCCGCTGCTGCTGACCACCGGACAACTGCCCCGGAAACTTGTGCGCCTGCTCCGGAATGCGCACGCGCTCCAGGTAGTGCATGGCGATTTCCTCGGCTTTGCGCTTGGGTAGCTTGCGCACCCACATCGGCGCCAGGGTGCAGTTCTGCAGGATGGTCAGGTGCGGAAACAGGTTGAAGTGCTGGAACACCATGCCGACCTCGCGGCGGATCGCCTCGATCTGCTTGAGGTCGTTGGTCAGCTCCACGCCGTCGACGACGATGCGCCCCTGCTGGTGCTCCTCCAGGCGATTGAGACAGCGGATGGTGGTCGACTTGCCGGAGCCAGACGGCCCGCACAAGACGATGCGCTCACCCTGGCGCACGTTCAGGTTGATGTCCTTGAGCACGTGGAACTGGCCGTACCACTTGTTCACGCCCTGCATCTGGATAATGCCTTCAGGGCCCACAGGCTGTTTGATCGCTTCACTCATCTCGAAAACTCCTAACGCTTGTGGCCTGTGTCCAGCTTGCGCTCCAGGTGCATGGAGTAGCGGGACATACCGAAACAGAAAATCCAGAACACCAGGGCCGCGAACACGTAGCCCTCGGTCGCCATGCCCAACCAGGCCGGGTCGGCCGCGGCCTGCTTGACGCTGTTGAGCAGGTCGAACAGGCCGATGATGATCACCAGGCTGGTGTCCTTGAACAGGGCAATGAAGGTGTTGACGATGCCAGGGATCACCAGCTTCAGCGCTTGCGGCAGGATCACCAGGCCCATCGAGCGCCAGTAGCCCAGGCCCATGGCCGATGCGGCTTCGTATTGGCCCTTGGGGATGGCCTGCAGGCCGCCCCGCACCACCTCGGCGATGTACGCCGACTGGAAGAGGATCACCCCGATCATCGCCCGCAGCAGCTTGTCGAAGCTCATGCCCTCGGGCAGGAACAGCGGCAGCATCACCGAGGACATGAACAGCACGGTGATCAGCGGCACGCCCCGCCAGAACTCGATGAAGGTGACGCAGACGACCTTCACCGCCGGCATGTTCGAGCGTCGCCCCAGGGCCAGCAGGATGCCCAGCGGCAAGGCGCCAACGATGCCCACGGTGGCGATCACCAGCGTGAGCGTCAGGCCACCCCACTGGCTGGTCGGCACCGTCTCCAGGCCCAGGTGCCCACCATGCAGCAAGGTGTAGGCCAGGATCGGGTACAGCACCAGGAAGCACAGGCCGTAGACCGCCTTGCGCGGGAAGCGCGAGATGAACAGCGGTGCGGCGCCGAGCACCGCCAGCCACACGGTCAGATCGACCCGCCAGCGCAGTTCGGTCGGGTAGTAGCCGTACATGAACTGGCCGAAGCGCTGCTGCACGAAGACCCAGCACGCGCCCTCCTTGGTGCAGTCGGCGCGGGTGGTGCCGACCCAGTTGGCGTCGAAGATCGACCACTGCAGCAGCGGCGGCACGATCAGCCAGATCAGGTACAGGGCAAACAAGGTCAGCAAGGTATTGAGCCAGCTGGAGAACAGGTTGGCGCGCATCCACGCCAACACGCCGACGGCTTTCACCGGTGGCGGCATATCGGGTTTGAAAACATGGGCATTCATGCGCGCATCCTCACCGCTCGATCAGCGCAATGCGCTTGTTGTACGCGTTCATCAGCAGCGAAATACTGATGCTGATCGCCAGGTAGACACTCATGGTGATGGCGATCACCTCGATGGCCTGGCCGGTCTGGTTGAGCACGGTCCCGGCGAACAGCGAGACCATTTCCGGGTAGCCGATACCGGCGGCCAGCGAGGAGTTCTTCGCCAGGTTCAGGTACTGGCTGGTCAGTGGCGGAATGATCACCCGCAGCGCCTGGGGGATGATGACCTTGCGCAGCGTCGGTCCCTCGCGCAGTCCCAGGGAACGGGCTGCCTCGGTCTGGCCGTGGCTGACCGAGCGAATGCCCGAGCGCACGATCTCGGCGATGAAGGCAGCGGTGTAGATGGTCAGCGCCAGGGTCAAGGCCAGCAACTCGGGAATCAGCACCCAGCCGCCGACGAAGTTGAAGCCCTTGAGCTGGGGCACGTCCCAGTGCACCGGGCTGCCAAATAGCAGCACACACAGGCCCGGGATGCCGAGCAGCAGCAACAGCCCGACCCAGAACTTGTGGAACGGCTCGCCGGTTTCCTCGAAGCGGCGGTTGGCCAATCGCACCATCAGCACAATGGCCAGCCCCGCCAGCACCAGGCTCAGGACAAAGGGCCAGAAGCCTTCGGCCATGGTGGCGCCGGGCATGTTCAGGCCCCGGTTGCTGATGAAGAACGATTCGCCGAAGCTGATGCTGCCCCGCGGTCCCGGTAAGGTCAGGAACACCGCGAAATACCAGAACAGGATCTGCAGCAATGGCGGGATGTTGCGGAAGATCTCGACGTACACCGTCGCCAGCTTGCTGATCATCCAGTTCGGCGACAGGCGCGCGACACCGATGATGAAGCCCAGCAGCGTGGCCAGGACGATGCCGATCAAGGTCACCAGCAGGGTGTTGAGCAGGCCGATGACGAACACCCGCGCATAGCTGTCCGACTCGGTGTAGTCGATCAGGTGCTGGGCGATACCGAAACCGGCGCTGCGCTCGAGAAAGTCGAAGCCGGAGGTGATACCCCGGTGTTGCAGGTTGGTCTGGGTGTTGTGGAACAGGTACCAGCCCAGACCGACCACGAAGACCACCGTGAGGATCTGGAACAGCCACGCGCGCACACGTGGATCACTCAGGGAAAAACCCTTGGGTGCGCCGATTTGATTTTGCATGAAATGCCCCGGAAAAAAGGGAACCGGAAACCCCGCGACGGCCCAACGCCGCCGCAGGGCGCAGCGATCAGCGCACCGGTGGTGCGTACTGGATGCCGCCGTTGTTCCATAGCGCGTTCAGACCGCGATCGATTTCCAGCGGGGTGCTCTTGCCCAGGTTCTTCTCGAACACTTCACCGTAGTTGCCGACCTGCTTGACGATCTGCACGACCCAGTCCTTGGGCAGCTTCAGGTCCTTGCCGTATTCGCCGTCCGATCCCAGCATGCGCGCGACATCAGGGTTCTTGGTGCTCTTGGCCTCGGCCTCGACGTTTTTCGAGGTGATGCCCATTTCCTCGGCATTGAGCATGGCGTAGAGGGTCCACTTGACGATGCTGAACCACTCCTCGTCACCCTTGCGCACGACCGGGCCAAGCGGCTCCTTGGAGATGGTTTCCGGCAGCACGACGTATTCGGTCGGGGCGGCCAGCTTGGAGCGCTGTGCGTAGAGCTGCGACTTGTCGGAGGTCAGCACGTCGCAACGACCGGACTCCAGCGACTTGGCGCTCTCGTCGGAGGTGTCGAAGGTGATCGGCGTGTACTTGAGGCCATTGGCGCGGAAGTAGTCGGAAACGTTCAGCTCGGTGGTGGTGCCGGCCTGGATGCACACGGTGGCGCCATCGAGCTCCTTGGCGCTGGAGACGCCGAGCTTCTTGTTGACCAGGAAACCGATGCCGTCGTAGTAGGTGACGCCGGCGAATACCAGGCCCATGCCAGCATCGCGCGAGCTGGTCCAGGTGGTGTTGCGCGACAGCACGTCGACTTCGCCCGACTGCAGTGCAGTGAAGCGCTCCTTGGCGTTGAGCTGGCTGAACTTGACCTTGTTCGCGTCGCCGAATACAGCAGCGGCCACGGCGCGGCACACATCGGCGTCGATGCCGATGATGGTGCCCTTGGCATCCGGAACCGAGAAGCCCGGCAGCCCGTCACTCACGCCACACTGGACAAATCCTTTCTTCTTTACCGCATCCAGGGTTGCTCCGGCCTGGGCCAGACCAGTGGCGCCCAGGGCGGTAGCAGCGGCCAGCACTGCCAGGGTGGATTTCAGAAACTTCATTCACAACCTCCAATCGCTCTTGTTGTACGAGCCGGAATTGCACCGCACCCTTATGAGGCGCTTCCGACCCCCTTGTTGGCTTATTCTTGGGTCAATTGGCGCAATGGGCTGTTCTGTGACAGCCTTGGTCGAAGCCAGGGGGGTGTTACCGTCGCAACCACGACCCAGGGCATCTACGAGTGACTAAGCAAAGCGCGTACCAGAGTTGCAGGCTTAAGCGTTTAAGCGAGCGTCAAGTAGTAAAACTTCCAGAGTTGCGACATCTATGTGTGTGATTCCCCTGCAACGCCATCTTTCCACGCACTTGATACGAACGTGTGCACTATTTCGGAGCAGTCATGACCAACCCGCTGATTCTCGAACCGCAGAAAACCGCAGACGCCTGTGTGATCTGGTTGCACGGACTGGGCGCCGACCGTTACGACTTCCTACCGGTGGCTGAATTTCTGCAGCAACGCCTGCTCAGTACGCGCTTCGTCATGCCCCAGGCGGCTACGCGGGCGGTGACCATCAATGGCGGCTACGAGATGCCCAGCTGGTACGACATCAAGGCCATGACGCCGGCGCGGGCGATCGACGAAGATCAACTGCAAGCGTCGGCTGAGCAGATCACCGGATTGATCGAGGAGCAGCGGTCCAAAGGCATCGACCTGACCCGGATCTTCCTCGCCGGTTTTTCCCAGGGTGGCGCGGTGGCGTTGCACACCGCCTATATAACGTGGCAGGAAGCCTTGGGCGGGGTCATTGCCCTGTCGACCTACGCGCCGACCTTCAGCGAGGAGCATGAGCTGACCGCGTGCCAGCAGCGTACTCCCGCCCTGTGCCTGCATGGCGTGCATGATCCCGTGGTGTACCCGTCCATGGGCCGCACGGCCTTCGAATACCTCAACACCTGGGGCGTCGCCGCCCGTTGGCAGGAGTACCCGATGGAACATGAAGTGATCATCGAAGAACTCGGCGACATCCACGACTGGCTGAGCAAACGCCTGCAGTGATCGACGCTTGCGTGTAGCCGTTGGCGCATTCCACTACGCCGCGCCCGGTTCTTGCATTACACTGCCCGGCGTACATTCCTTAACCAATTGATGAGATGACCGTGCTCAAGGCACTCAAGAAAATATTCGGCAAGGGGGAGGCCGGGCCACAGCCCTGCGAGCCCGTTGCCAGCGTGACGCCACCTGCAGCCCCCACCCGCCCTGCCGCCCCCCCGGTCCCGAACCCGGCCGAAGCAGCCGCCGCGCCCATTGCTGAACAGCCGGCTCAGGACAAGCCGCGCCGCGAGCGCGAGCGCAAACCCAAGCCCCAGGCCTCCCTGTGGAAGCCCGAAGACTTCGTGGTCGAGCCGCAGGAAGGCAAGACCCGCTTCCACGACTTCAAGCTTTCGCCCCAGGTCATGCATGCCATCCATGACCTGGGCTTCCCTTACTGCACCCCGATCCAGGCTCAGGTGCTGGGTCATACCCTGCGGGGCCAGGATGCGATCGGCCGGGCCCAGACCGGCACGGGCAAGACCGCGGCGTTCCTGATCTCGATCATTTCCCAGCTGCAGCAGACGCCACCGCCCAAGGAACGCTTCATGGGCGAACCACGGGCCTTGATCATCGCGCCGACCCGCGAACTGGTGGTGCAGATCGCCAAGGATGCCGCGGCCCTGACCAAGTACACTGGGCTGAACGTCATGACCTTCGTCGGCGGCATGGATTTCGACAAGCAGCTCAAGTCCCTGGAAGCGCGTCATTGCGACATCCTGGTGGCGACACCGGGCCGCCTGCTGGACTTCAACCAGCGCGGCGAGGTGCACCTGGACATGGTCGAAGTGATGGTGCTGGACGAGGCTGACCGCATGCTCGACATGGGCTTCATCCCCCAGGTCCGGCAGATCATCCGCCAGACCCCGCCCAAGAGCGAACGCCAGACCCTGCTGTTCTCCGCGACCTTCACCGAAGACGTGATGAACCTGGCCAAGCAGTGGACCACCGACCCTGCCATCGTCGAGATCGAGCCGGAGAACGTCGCCAGCGAAACCGTCGAGCAACATGTCTATGCGGTGGCCGGTGCCAAGAAGTACAACTTGCTGTACAACCTGGTCACCCGCAACAAGTGGGAGCGGGTGATGGTCTTTGCCAACCGCAAGGACGAAGTGCGGCGCATCGAGGAGCGCCTGGTGCGCGACGGCGTCAACGCCGCCCAGTTGTCCGGCGACGTGCCGCAGCACAAGCGCATACGCACCCTGGAAGCCTTCCGTGAAGGCCGCATCACCGTGCTCGTCGCCACCGACGTGGCCGGCCGCGGCATCCACATCGACGGCATCAGCCACGTGATCAACTTCACCCTGCCGGAAGACCCGGACGACTACGTGCACCGCATCGGCCGTACCGGGCGCGCGGGTACCAGCGGTGTTTCGATCAGCTTTGCCGGTGAGGATGACGCCTACCAGCTGCCCGGGATCGAAACACTACTAGGGCGCAAGATCAGCTGCGAGATGCCGCCTGACGAGCTACTTGCGTCGGTGCCACGCAAGCACGGCTGATTCCAGTACGGCGCAAAGCAAACAGCTGCCTTGGGCCCGGCTCATCACCCCGTGGAGCGCGCTCGCCCGCGAAGCAGGCACCGCGTTCTGTGGGAGATCGCCCAGCCCCCTGGGCTGCGCTGTCGCGCAGAGAACAAAGCCTGCAAGCGCGGCACCCACCCTGTAGGAGCGCGCCTTGTGCCGGGACGCCGGACCGCGCGATCGGGCGCGAGGCGGCCGTAAAGCCAGCCATCTAGATCTGTCTGATGCAGCGCGGTTGCAGGGGTTACGACCGCTGCGCGGTCGATCGCGGCACAAGGCCGCTCCTACAAGGGTCAGCTAAATCAATGAGTTAGCGTTTGTTCTGTGGGAGCGGGTTTACCCGCGAATGGTCCGTCCAGTCAACGACTGTAGGCCGGGCGCTTCGCCCTCGATTCGCGGACAAGCCCGCTTGCATAACCCTGCTACCATCGCCCCGCCGCGTCCTGATCGCTTTGCTTGCCCTCGACCCAACGCGGCCCTTCCCCGGTGTTCTCTTTTTTCCAGAACGGCGCCCGGGTCTTGAGATAATCCATGATGAAGTTGCAGGCATCGAACGCCGCTTGCCGATGGGCGCTGGCCACACCGACGAAGACGATCGGCTCGCCAGGCTCAAGCGCGCCGATACGGTGCAGTACCTCGACCTTGAGCAGCGGCCAGCGCTCGCGGGCCTCGATGACGATCTTGTGCAAGGCTTTCTCGGTCATCCCTGGGTAATGCTCGAGGAACATGCCCGCCACCTCGCGCCCGTCATTGAAATCGCGCACGTAGCCGACAAAGCCGACCACCGCCCCAACGCCGACATTGGCGGCGTGCATGGCATTGACTTCGTCGCCAGGGTCGAACGCGCCTTCCTGTACTCGCACGCTCATCTTCAGCCTCCGGTCACCGGTGGGAAGAACGCCACTTCGTCGCCCTCCGCCAAGGCTTCGTCGAGCTTGCACAGGTCCTGGTTGCGTGCGCACATCAGGTTCTGCTCAGCCAGCAACTGGTACTTGCCACCCCGCGCCAGCAACGCCCGGCGCACGTCGTCGAGGACGCTGAAATCACCCACCAAGGTCTCGCCGTCTTGGCCGAGCGCCTCACGGTAGCGGGCGAAATACACCACTTCGATCTTCATTGCGCATCCACCTGGTAATGGCCGCTCTTGCCGCCGGTCTTCTCCAGCAGTCGCACCTGCTCGATGGTCATGCCCTTGTCCACGGCCTTGCACATGTCATAAATCGTCAGTGCCGCGACGCTGGCGGCAGTCAGCGCTTCCATTTCCACGCCAGTCTGCCCGGCCAGCTTGCAGCGGGCGACGATACGCACGCTGTCGATACCCTCGGCACTGAGCTCGACCTTGACGCTGGTCAGCATCAACGGATGGCACAGTGGGATCAGGTCGCTGGTCTTCTTCGCCGCCTGGATGCCAGCGATGCGCGCCACGGCGAATACGTCGCCCTTGGGGTGCCCGCCCGCGACGATCATCTGCAGGGTCTGCGGCAGCATGCGCACGCGCGCTTCGGCCACCGCCTCGCGTTCGGTCACGGCCTTTTCGGTGACGTCGACCATATTGGCACGTCCCTGGGAATCGAGATGAGTCAGCACAGCTTTCCTCCTGTTCAGGAGCAAAGAGTGTAAACCCTGGGGTCAGCTTTTGTGAGCGAAAAGAAGCCGGACGGAGCCCGTCCGGCGCTGTAGGGTTACAGGTGCCCTTCGGCGTATTCGGCCAGTACCGAACGCGGCACACCTTGCAAGGTGATGTGCACGCCATGGGGGAAGTCCTTGAAGCGCTCGGTCAGATAGGTAAGCCCCGAACTGGTGGCGGACAGGTAAGGGGTGTCGATCTGCGCCAGGTTGCCCAGGCAGACCACCTTGGACCCGGCACCGGCGCGGGTGATGATGGTCTTCATCTGGTGCGGGGTAAGGTTCTGGCACTCGTCGATCAGGATCAGGCTCTGCTGGAAGCTGCGCCCGCGGATGTAGTTCAACGACTTGAACTGCAGCGGGACGCGCTCAAGGATGTACTCGACGCTGCCATGGGTGCTCTCGTCGTCCATGTGCAAGGCTTCGAGGTTGTCGGTGATCGCCCCCAACCAAGGCTCCATCTTCTCTGCCTCGGTGCCTGGCAGGAAGCCGATCTCCTGGTCCAGCCCCTGCACGCTGCGGGTGGCGATGATACGCCGGTAACGCTTGCTGACCATCGTCTGCTCGATGGCCGCGGCCAGGGCCAGGATGGTCTTGCCGGAGCCCGCGGCGCCGGTCAGGTTGACCAGGTGGATGTCGGGGTCGAGCAGGGCGAACAGCGCCAGGCTCTGGTGGATGTCACGCGGTTTCAGGCCCCAGGCCTCCTGGTGCAGCAGCGGCTCCTGATGCAGGTCGAGCAGCAGCAGCTCGTCGTCCCTGATGCCCTTGATCCAGCCGACGAAGCCCTGTTCGTCGATGATGAACTCGTTGATGTGCACCGCCGGCAGGTTGTCGCTCAATTGCACGCGGTGCCAGGTACGGCCGCGCTCCTGGCGAGTCTCGACCTTGCTGACGCGGTCCCAGAAGGAGCCGCCCACCGAGTGGTAGCCCTTGGGCAGCAGGGAGACGTCGTCGACCAGCTGGTCGGTGCTGTAGTCCTCGGCGGCAATGCCACAGGCGCGAGCCTTGAGGCGCATGTTGATGTCTTTGGTCACCAGCACCACGTCCAGGTCCGTGCGCTTGGCACGCAATTCCAGCAACTGGTTGATGATGATGTTGTCGTTGAGGGTCTCCGGCAACAGGCGGTGGGGCTCGTTGCGCGGGCTCATGACGATCGACAGGAAACCCTTGGGCCCGCTCTTGCCACGCTGGATCGGTACCCCCTGCTCGACGTCCGCGGGCGAGGCATCGCCCAGGGTCTGGTCGATCAGGCGGATGGCCTGGCGGCATTCGGCGGCAACACTGTGTTTGCCGGTCTTGAGCTTGTCGAGTTCCTCCAGCACCGTCATCGGTATCGCGACATGGTGCTCCTCGAAATTCAGAAGGGCGTTGGGATCGTGAATCAGGACATTGGTATCGAGCACATACAGGATTGGCTGGGTGGAGGAAAGGGTGCGTCCATGGTCATCCATACTCGGTCACCTTATACAAGAGCCAGACGGCGCATCAGCGCTACGCCGTAGAGTGACTGCCGGTTCTCCCCGCGCCCGCGTCGTTACGGGTAGGGAGGACTCCGCGCATAGGTTGGGCCGGATGACGCCACCTGTGCTGCAGGGTTCGGCTGTCTGACTCCTTGATACCGCAAAACCCATGACCGTAAAAAGCATTTTTTACGCTCAGGTGATGTTTATTTTTCGGATGACGAACAGGGCTTGGCTAATGGGTCCGCCGGGTCTACATTCAAAGATCAACATGGTCGTTAGCTGCAAGCTGCAAGCTGCAAGGAAAAGCAGACCTATAGTGCGGGCACGGTCGCGCTCACTGCGCAACATCGCATTGCTTGCGGCTCAGTAAGCCTGACAGTCCTGCCAACCGATCCCGCTCTGCGCCGTGTGCTGCAGCAGCCACGCCAAGGCCGGCTGCGCCTTGGCCAGGCTGTCATGGAACTGGATCACGCCCTTGCGCCACAGCAGCATCAGGCTGAGCACGCGCTGGGCGGATTGCTCGGCGGTCAGCGGGCCGTCGTCCTGGGCATCGATGTCCCATAGCGAGACCTGCAGCTGCTGGCTGGCCATGAACGCCTCGCCATCGGCACGGCGCTGTCCATAGGGCGGCCGGAACAGCGGCACGTACTGTTCGGGCAGGTCGCTCCGTACTCGCGCCTGGCTGCGACGCAACGAATCCTGCCAGCCTTGCCACTGGGCATGGGAGCGATACTCCCAGCCCTGGATGCCCACGCATTGATCGGCATAGAGCGCGCGCAGGGCGTTGACGGCGCTGGCATCGCGACGCTGCGCGAAGCGATTGCCGAGCACGAAGAAGATCGCCCCCAGCTTCTGCCGCCGCAGATAGTCCGCAAGCTCATCGGTGGCGCCGCCCTGGGAGCTGGGTCCGCCAGCGAAGGTCAGCAGGAACAGGCGGTCGTTGAGCTCGTCGCCGTTGCGCTCCTGCGGGGAGTAGCGTTCGATCTCGCTGCCGGTCTGCGCAAACACGGCCGCCTTGCGCAACTGTTCATCAAGGTAACGGGTATGGAACTGGTGGGTTGGTTTCAGCCATTGCGTATAGAACTCGCCAACATTGTCGGCGAACGTCGCCGCCTGCGCGCGCAAGTCGCTCATGGATTCAATGGGGTAGCAGAACGAGGCGTCCTGCTCGCAACTCTGGCGCGCCTGGTCGTAGTTCTGCCACAGACGCTGCCACATGCGCGCGCGCACCGCGCGGACCCTTTGCAGGTTGATCTGCCGCAGTTGCAGGCGCGCGGCCAGCTCTGCCTCGCCAAGCATTTCGCTCTCTTGCAGGACCTGGGCAAACGACAGGATCTCGGCACGCGAGGCAACGTCGAACAGCGCCGGGCTGTCGAGCGATTCTGGCCACACGCTGCGGTCGATGCTGGCCAATGGCAGAGGGGCGGCCTGAACGGCCAGGCTCAGCAGACCGGCCAACAGGGTCAGGGCAATGCGCACGATCGATCTCTCCCGAAGACGTGCCGCGCACTATAGCGTCCGCGGGTGGCAATGGTCTGCGGCTATTGTGACCATAGCTGGAGATCACCGCCCCGGCCCCGTAGAATCGGCACCAAGACTTCAGGAGCCGACCCATGCTGACGGTGATTTCCCCCGCCAAGACCCTCGATTACGACACTCCGCCGGTAACCCAGCGCTTCACCCTCCCCCAGTTTCTGGACGACGCCCAGGCATTGATCGTCCAACTGCGTGAACTGTCGCCAGCGCAGATCAGCGAGCTGATGCACCTGTCCGACAAGCTTGCCGGGCTCAATGCCGCACGCTTCGGCAGCTGGACCCCGGATTTCACGCCTGCCAACGCCAAGCAGGCGCTGCTGGCGTTCAAGGGCGACGTCTACACGGGGCTTGATGCCCAAAGCCTCAGCGAAGACGACTTCAGCCATGCCCAGGACCACCTGCGCATGCTCTCGGGCCTGTACGGCCTGCTGCGTCCGCTCGACCTGATGCAGCCGTATCGCCTGGAGATGGGCACCAAGCTGGCCAACGCCCGCGGCAAGGACCTCTACGCCTTCTGGGGCACGCGCATCAGCGAATGGCTGAACAAGGCGCTGGCCGACCAGGGCGACGACCTGCTGCTGAACCTGGCCAGCAACGAGTACTTCAGTGCGGTCAAGCGCAGCGCCCTGCAGGCGCGGGTCATCAATGTCGATTTCAAGGACTTGAAGAACGGCCAGTACAAGATCATCAGCTTCTACGCCAAGAAGGCCCGTGGCCTGATGAGCCGCTTCGTGATCCAGGAGCGGATCAACGATCCCGAGCGGCTCAAGCAGTTCGACGTGCAGGGCTACCGCTACAGCGCCGAGCAGTCCAAGCCTGATCACCTGGTGTTCCTGCGCGATCATCCGCACGCGTAACCTTTCTTCCTTGCCATCGCGGCGCGCCCCGCGATGACAATCCTGCTGAAATCCCTTCCCTGCACAGTGCTCCAGAGTGGAGCGCTGCAAAGCGTCACCCTGTCATTTCCCAGGCGCCAAAAAACCGGCGCATCTATATTTATTACCAAACACACTAAGCCTGTTCGAAGTTTTTTGACGAATCGTGAAAAAAAAATTCGGGTGCTGGCACAAAAACATCTCACCTCTATTTCGCCCTTTATAAACAGGGACGAAAGGCTAGCGTGCTATCAAAGTGAAAGTATTTGCTCCTGAAAAAATGTTTAGAAATCTTTCACCGGCAGTAACCCGGGCCAGGAACTTATCCCCCTGAATGCCGCTCATAGCACCCGTAACGATTCTCGAGCGGTGCACGTAAGAGAAGACTTACACAGGATTACGGCAAGTATCCGCTATTTGCCACACTAACTTTGACTGGGCCCACGGCCACCCGTGCCCCAGTTTAAAGCAGGAGAGATGCGCCCCTTCAAATCGTCCTAGTGGTTGATTTCAAAGGATTTTATTCACTTGAAAGAACAAGCACAGCAGCGCGCAGTTAGCGCATTGCAATAAAGACGGCTGCATTTCAGGGCACGCCCTTATTTATTTGGCCTGTTACTGCCAACTTAGAGTGCATCACAGTTCGCACTCCCTATTTATATGCCTGCGTTCGGTGAAGTGACAGCTTACTGGCATAACTCCGCACGCCTGAATATTGCTGGTTAACCAACCCGGTCTGACTCTTTGTTTATCGAGTCGACGTGAAAAACACACGAGGTGAATGCGATGCGTATCAGCATCTTTGGTTTGGGTTATGTGGGTGCAGTCTGTGCAGGTTGCCTGTCGGCACGTGGCCATGACGTGATTGGCGTGGATGTTTCCCGCACCAAGATCGACCTGATCAATCAGGGCAAGTCGCCCATCGTCGAACCGGGGCTCGAAGCGCTGTTGCAACAGGGCATCGCCAAGGGTCGCCTACGCGGCACCACCGATTTTTCCGAAGCCATCCGCGCCAGTGACGTGTCGATGATCTGCGTTGGCACGCCGAGCAAGAAAAACGGCGACCTGGGCCTTGAGTACATCGAATCGGTATGCCGCGAGATTGGCTACGTGCTGCGCGAAAAGTCCAGCCGCCACACCATCGTGGTGCGCAGCACCGTGCTGCCGGGCACCGTGAAGAACGTGGTCATCCCTATCCTGGAAGACTGCTCGGGCAAGAAGGCCGGCGTCGACTTCGGCGTTGCGGTCAACCCTGAATTCCTGCGTGAAAGCACCGCGATCAAGGACTACGACCAGCCACCGATGACCGTCATCGGTGAACTGGACAAGGCCAGCGGCGATGTCCTGCAGGCCCTGTACGAAGAACTCGACGCACCGATCATCCGCAAGGACATCGAAGTGGCCGAGATGATCAAGTACACCTGCAACGTCTGGCACGCCACCAAGGTCACGTTCGCCAACGAGATCGGCAACATCGCCAAGGCGGTCGGCGTCGATGGCCGCGAAGTGATGGAGGTGGTCTGCCAGGACAAGGCCCTGAACCTGTCGCAGTACTACATGCGTCCCGGCTTTGCCTTCGGCGGCTCCTGCCTGCCAAAGGACGTGCGCGCCCTGACCTACCGTGCCAGCAGCCTGGACGTGAAGGCGCCGCTGCTCGACTCGCTGATGCGCAGCAACGAAACCCAGGTACAGAACGCCTTTGACATCATCGAAAGCCATGACAAGCGCAAGGTCGCCCTGCTCGGCCTGAGCTTCAAGGCCGGCACCGACGACCTGCGCGAGAGCCCGCTGGTGGAGCTGGCCGAGCGCCTGATCGGCAAGGGCTACGAGCTGAACATCTACGACGACAACGTGCAGTACGCCCGCGTCCATGGCGCCAACAAGGATTACATCGAGTCGAAGATCCCGCATGTCTCGTCGCTGCTCAGCGCCGACTTCGAGCAGGTAATCGGTGACGCCGACATCATCGTCCTGGGCAACCGCGACGAGAAGTTCCGCGCCCTGGCGCAACAGGCACCGGCGGGCAAGCAAGTGATCGACCTGGTCGGCTTCATGAGTGCGCCGACCTGCCCGAACAGCCGTACCGAAGGCATCTGCTGGTAAACCCGGCGCTTGCGCGGGGCCATTGGCCCCGCCTCGCCCCTTTTCTTTTCGCGACGGATGCAGAACATGCAAAGGCTCAAGACAGTGCTGTTGCACAGCGCCGGGTGGCTGTTCTACATGAGCCTGCTCATGCTGATCGCCCTGGCCTTGCCCAGCGATATCTTCGACCCGCAGTCGAAGCGCTTCATCTTCCTGGTCGGCGCCGTCGGTATCTGGCGCTACTCCATGGGCGCGACGCATTTCGTGCGCGGGATGATCTTTCTCTACGGCGTCTACCCCTTCCTGCGGCGCAAGGTGCGCAAGCTGGGCAAGGCCGCCGATCCGTCGCACGTGTACCTGATGGTCACCAGTTTTCGCATCGACGCACTGACCACCGCGCAGGTCTACAGCTCGGTGATCGGCGAGGCCATCAACAGCGGCTTCCCGACCACCGTGGTCTGCTCGCTGGTGGAGATGTCCGATGAGCTGCTGGTCAAGAGCCTGTGGGCCAAGTACAACCCGCCCGGGCACGTCAAGCTGGACATCGTGCGCATCGCTGGCACCGGCAAGCGCGATGGCCTGGCCTACGGCTTTCGCGCGATCTCGCGGATGCTGCCGGACGAACATGCGGTGGTGGCGGTGATCGACGGCGACACCGTGCTCGACGACGGCGTGGTCCGCAAGACCGTGCCCTGGTTCAAGCTGTTCCCGAACGTGGGCGGCCTGACCACCAACGAATTCTGCGAAGTGCGCGGCGGCTACATCATGAGTGAGTGGCACAAGCTGCGCTTCGCCCAACGCCACATCAACATGTGCTCCATGGCCCTGTCCAAGCGGGTGCTGACCATGACCGGGCGCATGTCGATGTTCCGCGCCAGCGTGGTGACCAACCCCGAGTTCATCGCCGACGTCGAAAGCGACTCGCTCGAGCACTGGCGCCTGGGCCGTTTCAAGTTCCTCACCGGTGACGACAAGTCGAGCTGGTTCAGCCTCATGCGCCTGGGCTACGACACTTTCTACGTACCGGACGCGGCGATCAACACGGTCGAGCATCCGCCCGAAAAAAGCTTTCTCAAGGCCAGCCGCAAGCTGATGTACCGCTGGTACGGCAACAACCTGCGGCAGAACTCCCGCGCCCTGGGCCTGGGCCTCAAACGCCTGGGACTGTTCACCAGCGTGGTGCTGTTCGACCAGCGTGTGTCCATGTGGACCAGCCTGCTGGGCCTGACCGTGGCGATCATCGCCAGCTTCAAGTTCGGCCTGGGCATGCTGTTGGTGTACCTGCTGTGGATCGGCATCACCCGGCTGATCCTGACGATCATGCTGCTGTGCTCGGGCCACAGCGTCGGGCCGGCCTACCCAGTGATCCTCTATTACAACCAGATCGTCGGCGCCGTGATGAAGATCTACGTGTTCTTCCGCCTCGACAAACAGTCCTGGACCCGCCAGCCCACTGCCCTCAAGCGTGACCTTGCCAGTTTTCAACAATGGTTCAACACCTGGTCCTCGCGGACCATGACCTTCTCGGCGGCCAGCATCTTCGTGGCTGTGCTGTTCATGGTCGTGTGAGCCCAACCCGGATCGGATCTAACAGGAACAAATCGCCATGAATACCGCCGTGAACGTCAATGTCGTGCATGAGTCCGAAGCCCAGCGCCAGCACGCCCGGGTAAGAATTCCGGCCAAGCTGCGCTACCTGGGGGCCAACCGTGAGCCACAGGAAGTCAAGGTCGAGGACCTCTCCGCCGGCGGCCTGGCCTTCTACGCCAAGCAGCCGCTGAGCGTCGGTGAAGTGCTGCGCGGGCGCCTGCAGTTCGTGGTCGACAACCTGGGACTGTCGATGGACATCGAGTTCCAGGTGCGCTCGCACAACAGTGCCGATGGCCGTACCGGCGTGCAGTTCCAGAACCTGGAGCCGCGTGACATCGCCACCCTGCGCCACATCATCACCTCGCACCTGTCGGGCGAGCTGATCAGCGCCGGTGACGTGCTCAGTACCCTGCAGCGCGACAACTTCACCAAGGCGCGCAAGCAGAAGGACGGCGGTTCGGGCATGAGCGCCTTCGGCCGTTTGCGGGCGGTGAGCGTCAGCCTCGGCGTGTTCGTGGTCGGTGTCGCCGCCTTCGGTTTCATCGCCAAGTCGCTGTATGGCCTGTACTTCGTCAGCCATGCCCAGGCCGGCGTGGTCGCCGTGCCCACCACCCAGATCACCATGCCCCGCGACGGCAGCGTGCAGAGCCTGGTCGAGAGCGGCGGCACGGTGGTCAAGGGCGCCCCGCTGGCCTCGTTCAGCACCAGCATGCTCGACCTGCTCAAGGGCCACCTGGATGACCAGCAGCTGGAGCCGGCCAAGGTCGAGGAGCTGTTCGGCAAGCAGCTCAGCGGCACCCTGACCAGCCCCTGCGACTGCGTGGTGTCACGCCAGCTGGTAGACGACGGCCAGTACGCCAGCAAAGGCCAGGTGATCTTCCAGCTGGTGCCGCGCACCAGCGTCCCGACCGTCGAGGCGCGCTTCAGCTATCGCCAGTTCGACGAGATCAAGCCGGGCACCCACGTCAACTTCCAGGTCGCCGGCGAAGACCACGCGCGCACCGGCCAGATCGTCAGCAGCGCCAACCTCAACAGCGAAGACCTGGCCTCCGACATCCGCGTGCAGATCAAGCCCGATGAGGCCCTGCCCGCCGAACTCGCCGGCCGCCCGGCCTCGGTCAACAGCGACCGTGGCCCATCGCTGAACTGGCTGGTCGACAAGGCCATGGCCCGTGGGCTGTAAGAGGATCGCGCCAATGAATTGCCTAGTGCCATTGCGAGGGCTGCGCCCTGCTCCTGTAGGAGCGGGCTTGCCCCCCGATCGAGCGCGCAGCGCTCGCCCCTTCACCTGGTGCACCCTGGCCATGGCTGTCGCGCTGGCCGGCTGCGCAGGCCTGCCCGACCAGCGCCTGGCCAATGAGGCCCTGCAGCGCGGTGACACCGCTACCGCCGAGCGCAACTACAAGGCCTTGGCCGACCTGGGCTACAGCGAAGCCCAGGTCGGCCTGGCGGATATCCAGGTCGCCTCCCGCGACCCGGCGCAACTGAAGGAGGCCGAGGCCACCTACCGTGACGCCGCCGCCACCTCGCCACGCGCCCAGGCCCGCCTCGGCCGCCTGCTGGTGGCCAAGCCCGACAGCACCCAGGCCGAGCGCGAAGAAGCCGAAACCCTGCTCAAGCTTGCCGACAAGCAAGGCGAAGGCAACACCCTGATCCCGCTGGCGATGCTCTACCTGCAGTACCCGCAGAGCTTCCCCAACGTCAACGCCCAGCAGCAGATCGAGCAATGGCGCGCCGCCGGCAACCCCGAGGCGGGCCTGGCGCAGATTCTGCTCTATCGCACCCAGGGCACCTACGACCAGCACCTGGAAGACGTCGAGAAGATCTGCAAGGCCGCGCTCACTACCACCGACATCTGCTACGTGGAACTGGCCACCGTCTACCAGAAGCGTGCCCAACCCGAACAACAGGCCGCGCTGCTCGAGCAGCTCAAGCGCGCCTACGACCGCGGCTTCGTCCCCGCCACACGGGTCGACAATGTCGCCCGGGTCCTGGCCGACCGCAGCCTCGGCCAGACCGACGAAAGGACCGCCCAGGCCCTGCTGGAACAGGTCGCACCGAGCAACCCGGCGTCCTGGGTCAGCCTCGCCCAGCTGCTCTACGATTTCCCCGACCTGGGCGACAGCGACCAGTTGCTCGGCTACATCGACAAGGGCCGCGAGGCCGAACAACCGCGCGCCGAACTGCTGCTGGGCCGCCTCTACTACGAAGGCAAGACGCTACCTGCCGACGCGCAGAAAGCCGAACGGCACCTGCTGGCGGCCGCCGACGCCGGTGAGATCAGCGCCCATTACTACCTCGGCCAGCTGTACCGCCGTGGCTACCTGGGCAACGTCGAGCCGCAGAAGGCCGTCGACCACCTGCTCAGCGCCGCCCGCGGCGGCCAACTCAGCGCCGACTATGCCTTGGCCCAGCTCTACAGCGAGGGCCACGGCATTCGCCAGGACGCTGGCAACGCCTGGGTCTTCGCCCAGCTGGCGCAAGCCAACCCGACGCCGCAATCGACCGAATTGCTGCAACAACTCGACCAGCAACTGACGCCCGACCAGCGCAGCCTGGCCCAGCGCCTGCTGGCACAGGAACAACAGGCGCGCGGCGCCATGGGCCTGGGCAACACCGCCCTGGCCCTGCAAGCGCTGCAAGAAGCCGACGACGGCGAGGACGCCCTATGACGCTCAATCCGTTCATGAAGGCCGGCATCGGCCTGAGTTTCGCCCTGCTGTGGTCATGTCCGACCCTGGCGGACCTGACCGCCGAGAAGAACTTCGGCCTGGAGGTGAAGATCACCGGCCAGTCCGAGGATGACCGCGACCTGGGCACCCGCTCTGGCGGTGACGTCGCCGGCCTGGGCCTGGACCTGCGCCCCTGGGTCTATGGCGAGCGTGGCAACTGGAGCGCCTACGCCATGGGCCAGGCCGTCGCCGCCACCGACATCATCGAGACCGATACCCTGCGCCAATCCGACGACGGCAGCGAAGTACAGAACAGCGACGACAGCCGCGAGCCGGACAAGAGCTACCTGGCCATGCGCGAGTTCTGGATCGGCTACAGCGGCCTGACCGCCTACCCCGGCGAGCAGCTGCGCCTGGGCCGCCAGCGCCTGCGCAACGAGGACGGCATGTGGCGCGACACCAACATCGAAGCGCTGAACTGGACCTTCGACACCACCCTGCTGCGCGCCAACCTCGGGGTCGCCGAGCGCTTCAGCGAGTACCGTACCGACCTCACCGAGCTGGCCCCGCAAGACAAGGACCGCCTGCACCTCTACGGTGACGTGGCCACGCAATGGACGCCCGGCCACTGGGTCGGCCTGCGCGCCCACCATACCCACGACGACGGCACGCTGAAGAGCCCAGGCGAGACCGTCGACGGCCTCGACAAGACCCGCACCGGCGATCTCACCTGGCTGGGACTCGAGGCCAACAGCGACGCCTACAACTGGCGCAACCCGAACACCCTCAACTACTGGGGCAGCCTGACCTGGCTGACCGGTGACCGCGACAGCCTGAACACCACCACCGTGGGCAACGAGCAGGTGGCCAGCGGCAAACGGAGCGGCGACGTCAATGCCTGGGCCACTGACCTTGGTATCCGCCTGCGCCTGGACCCCAACTGGCAGGTCGGCGCCGCCTACGCCCGTGGTAGCGGCGGTGGCGGCGACGACGGTTCGGGCAACTACGAGCAGACCGGCCTTGAGAGCAACCGCTCCAACTTCACCGGCACCCGCTCGCGCGTTCACCGCTTCGGCGAAGCGTTCCGCGGCGAGCTGGGCAACCTGCAGGCCGCCACCCTGTTCACCTCCTGGCAACTGCGCGACGACTACGACGCCAGCCTGGTCTACCACAAGTTCTGGCGCGTCGATGGCGACCAGAACATCGGCAGCAGCGGCATCAATGCCGTGGTCGACGATGGTGAGGTCAACCGTCCGCTGGTCCGTGGCGAGAAAGACCTCGGCCAGGAGATGGACCTGGTGGTCACCAAGTATTTCAAGCAGGGCCTGCTGCCGGCCGCGCTCAGCCAATCGATCGACGAGCCGTCGGCACTGGTGCGGTTTCGTGGCGGCGTATTCAAGCCGGGTGACGCCTACGGCAAGGAAGCGGACTCGTACATGCACCGCGCGTTCATCGACGTGATCTGGCGGTTCTGACGGCGGCAATGACATGAAGAGTGCAACGACATGAACCTTCACCCCAATTTTCGCCATGGCCTGCTGGCCAGTGCCCTGCTGCTGGCCAGCAGTGGCCTGGCCCTGGCCGACACCGCAAGGCCCATGGCCAAGGAACTGCAGCACGCCAAGACTTACACCGTCAGCAGCGCGCCGATCGAGCCGCTGCAGATCGACCCGCCCACGCTGCCCGATCTTTCCGGCTACACCGCCGACGCGGTACAGAAGAAGATCGACCGTAGCCACAAGGGCAAGGTCAGCGTGCGCCGCATGCTCCAGGAAGAATCGCTCAAGGAGTTCATCGGCGGCGACAACAAGGCCGCCGAGTGGGTCCGGCGCCAACACGGCATCCCCCAGGCAATTTTCGTCGACGACGGCCATGTCGACCTGGCCCAGTTGAGCAAGCAGGTACCCAAGCAGTACCTGCGTGAAACCGAGCCGGGCGTGTACCTGGCGCGCCTGCCGATCGTGGTCGGCCAGAAAGGCGTGCTGGAGATCGACGGCAAGGTCAAGGAACTGCGCCTGTCCGAGGAAGGCGGCTCGTTCTTGGTCAACGACGGCAAGCTGTTCGTCACCAACACGCAGGTCACCGGCTGGCGCGAGAAGGCCAATGGCCCGGCGACTTTCCGCTCGCCGCAGGCCTTCCGCCCCTTCCTGCTGTCCTGGGGCGGCACCGAGACCTACATCGTCAATAGCAAGATGGCCAGCTTCGGCTACGCCAAGAGCAAGTCGTACGGGGTGAGCATCTCCCAGTACACCCCGAACATGGCCAAGCGCATGGGCCGTCCCGACCCCACCGGCTGGATCATTGGCTCGCAGTTCAGCGACATGTGGTACGGCTTCTACTGCTACGAGACCAGCGACTTCGTGGTCAAGGACAGTACCTACCGCGACAACATCGTCTACGGCATCGACCCCCATGACCGTTCGCATCGCCTGATCATCGCCGGCAACACCGTGCATGGCACCAAGAAGAAGCACGGCATCATCATTTCCCGCGAGGTCAATGACAGCTGGATCTTCAACAACAAGAGCTTCGACAACAAGCTCTCGGGGGTGGTGATCGACCGTAACAGCGTCAACAACCTGATCGCCTACAACGAGATCTACCGCAACCACACCGACGGCATCACCCTGTACGAAAGCGGCGACAACCTGATCTGGGGCAACAAGCTGATCAACAACCGTCGCCACGGCATCCGCGTGCGCAACAGCGTGAACATCCGCCTGTACGAGAACGTCGCCATGGCCAACGGCCTGGTCGGGGTATACGGGCACATCAAGGACCTGTCCGACACCGACCGCGACATCGACCTCGACCCGTTCGACACCAAGGTGTCGCTGATCGTGGTGGGCGGCGAGCTGGCGGCCAATGGCTCCGGCCCCTTGTCGATCGACTCGCCGCTCTCGGTGGAGCTGTACCGCGTGGCCATGCTGGCGCCGCGCAAGGCCAGCGGCATCAGCCTCAATGGTGTGCTGGGCGAACGCCAGGACGAGATTCTCGACCTGCTGGTGCGCCAGCGCAAAGCCGTGCTGATCGACCCGGTCGAACGCCAGACCGAAATGCTGGATTGAGGAAGCCCCGACCATGACCCCACACCTGATGAAACTGCTCGGTCTCAGCGCCGCCCTGCTGGCGATCAGCCAAGGCGTGCGTGCCGATGAGGTACAGGCGCCACGCTTTACCGCCGAGCCTTGCTGCCAGCTGTGCCCTGAGGCGCAGGATGCCAGCCGCTACACCACCCGCTACCAGCAGAACTTCACCACCCTGGTCCAGGCCCAGGGCGACTGGCTGTTCCGTACCCGCGAAGACCTGCGCACCGAGTTCGACACCACGCCTGCCGGCTACCAGCGCCTGCAGCAGATCCACGACGCCTTCAAGGCCCGTGGCGTGGAGCTGGTGGTGGTCTACCAGCCGACCCGCGGCCTGGTGAACCGCAACATGCTCAAGCCCGAGGACAAGGCTGCCTTCGACTATCAAAAGGCCCTGCGCAACTACCAGGCCATGCTCGCCCGCTTCAGCAAGATGGGCTACAGCGTCCCTGACCTGTCGCCGCTGACCAACGAACAACTGGCCGCCGCCGACCAGGGCAAGGATTTCTACTTCCGCGGCGACCAGCACTGGACACCGTACGGCGCCGAGCGCGCGGCGAAGATCGTGGCCGAGTCCGTGCACAAGATGCCGGCCTTCGAAGGCATCCCGCGCCGCGAGTTCGAGAGCCACAAGTCCGGGCGCATGGGCAAGACCGGCACCCTGCACAACGTCGCCGGCCAGCTGTGCGGTACCAGCTATGCGGTGCAGTTCATGGACCAGTTCAGCACCGAGCCCAAGGGCGAGAGCGGTGGCGACGACCTGTTCGGCGATTCCGGCAACCCGCAGATCACCCTGGTCGGCACCAGCCACAGCGGCAAGAACTACAACTTCGCAGGCTTCCTGCAGCAGTACATCAGTGCCGACGTGCTCAACGTCGCCTTCCCCGGCGGTGGCCTGGAAGGCGCGATGATCCAGTACCTGGGCAGCGACGAATTCAAGAACAACCCGCCGAAGATCCTCGTCTGGGAGTTCTCGCCGCTGTATCGCCTGGACCAGGACACCATCTGGCGGCAGATGCTGGCCCTGCTCGACAACGGCTGCGAGGGCCGTCCGGCGCAGATGAGCGCCAGCACCGCGCTCAAGCCGGGCAAGAACGAGCTGATGGTCAACGGCAAGGGCGGCGTGATCAAGGACCTGGTCAACCGCAACCTGCAGATGGACATCCGCTTCGAAGACACCTCGGTCAAGACCCTGCAGGCCACCCTCTGGTACCTCAATGGCCGCCACGAGGACATCAAGATCGACAAGCCCGAGACCTCCGACACCGATGGCCGCTTCGTCTTCCAGCTGCGCGAGGACGAGGACTGGGCCAGCCAGAACCTGCTGGCCGTCGAGGTCCAAGGTCCGGAAAAAGGCAGCCAGAAGGTCGAGGCCACGCTGTGCAAACGCAACCATTTCGCCGGTGCCGCGCGACAGACCGCGCGGGCTGGCCAGTGAGGCGCCCCATGAACACATTCCGCACGTTCGCCGCTCCCACCCTGCTCGCCCTGGCCCTGATCGGCCCGGCCGCGCAGGCCGCCGGCCTGGTACCGCCGCAGGGCTACTACGCCGGCATCGAGAAGCTCAAGACCGGCAAGAACACCTTGCGCTGCGACGCGGTACCCACGCCCTACACCGGCGCGCTGCAGTTCCGCAGCAAGTACGAAGGCTCGGACAAGGCCCGCGCGACCCTGAACAAAGACTCGGAACAGGCCTTCCGCGACTCCACCGAGAGCATCACCACCCTTGAGCGCGGGGTCAGCAAGGTGGTCGGCCAATACATGCGTGACGGCCGCCCGCAGCAATTGGACTGCGCCTTGACCTGGCTCGGCACCTGGGCCCGCGCCGATGCGCTGATGTCCAGCAGCTACAACCACACCGGCAAGTCCATGCGCAAATGGGCACTGGGCAGCATGAGCGGTTCGTGGCTGCGCTTGAAGTTCTCCAGATCGCAGCCGTTGGCCGCGCACCAGGCCGAGGCCGAGGTCATCGAAAAATGGTTCGCCCGCCTGGCCGAGCAGACCGTGCGCGACTGGAGCAACCTGCCGCTGGAGAAGATCAACAACCACAGTTACTGGGCGGCCTGGTCGGTGATGGCCACCGCCGTGGCCACCGACCGCCGCGACCTGTTCGACTGGGCGGTGAAGCAATACAAGGTCGGCGCCAACCAGATCGACGACCAGGGCTTCTTGCCCAACGAACTCAAGCGCAAGCAGCGCGCCCTCGCCTATCACAACTACGCCCTGCCGCCGCTGGCGATGATCGCCAGTTTCGCCCAGGCCAATGGCGTGGACCTGCGTGGCGAGAACAACAGCGCACTGCAACGCCTGGGCCAGAAGGTGCTGTCCGGCTCGCGTGACCCGAGCGCCTTCAAGGCCAGAAACGGTGAGAAGCAGGACATGCATGACCTGAAGGTCGACAACAAGTACGTCTGGCTCGAGCCCTGGTGCAGCGTTTATCAGTGCAATGGCGACACCTTGCAGCGCAAGCGCGGCATGCAGCCGTTCGACAGCTTCCGGCTGGGCGGCAACCTGACCCGGGTCTACGACCCGAGCGCGGAATCGAAAAAGTAACGCGATCCCTGTGGGACCAAGGTGCCTCCTGCATGCGTGTGGGGGGTTTGGGGGGCGCTATGCCCCGGATGCTGTAAACCCTTTAGGAGAACCGGGATGGTCTTCTCGTCCAACGTATTCCTGTTCCTGTTCTTGCCGATCTTCCTCGGCCTGTATTACCTGAGCGGGCAACGCTATCGCAACCTGCTGTTGCTGCTGGCCAGCTACATCTTCTACGCCTGGTGGCGGGTGGACTTCCTGGCGTTGTTCGCCGCAGTCACGTTGTGGAACTACTGGATCGGCCTGAAAGTGGGCGCCGCCGGCGTGCGTACCAAGCCGGCCCAGCGCTGGTTGCTGCTGGGTGTTGGCGTCGACCTGTGCATCCTGGGCTACTTCAAGTACGCCAACTTCGGTGTCGACAGCCTCAACGCGATCATGACCTCGATGGGCCTGGAGCCGTTCATCCTCACCCACGTGCTGCTGCCGATCGGCATCTCGTTCTACATCTTCGAGTCGATCAGCTACATCATCGACGTGTACCGTGGCGACACGCCGGCCACGCGCAACCTGATCGACTTCGCTGCCTTCGTCGCGATCTTCCCGCACCTGATCGCCGGTCCCGTGCTGCGCTTTCGCGACCTGGCCGAGCAGTTCAACCACCGCACCCACACCCTGGACAAGTTCTCCGAAGGCTGCACGCGCTTCATGCAGGGCTTCATCAAGAAGGTATTCATCGCCGACACCCTGGCGGTGGTCGCCGACCACTGCTTCGCCCTGCAGAACCCGACCACGGGCGACGCCTGGCTCGGCGCCCTGGCCTACACCGCGCAGCTGTACTTCGACTTCTCCGGCTACAGCGACATGGCCATCGGCCTGG
>JAEWGL010000053.1 GCA_023388335.1 Pseudomonadota bacterium
ATTTTCGGCGTAGGTCATCACCGCGTAGTAGCTGGGGAACTCCAGGGTCACCAGCCAGCCTTCGTGGCCTTTGGCCTGGGCGGCGGCGGCCATCTGCGCCTTGGCCGAGTCGGTCAGGCCGGCCAGCGCCGCCTCGTCGCCGATCAGCTTGGTCCAGGCCTGAGTGGCGTCGAGCAGCTGGTTGGAGAAGCGGCTGCCAAGCTCGCTCAGCTTGCTCTGGACTTCGGCGTAGCGCTGTTGCTTGTCGACTGGCAGGTCGATACCCGACAGGCGGAAATCACGCAGGGCATGCTCGATGATGGTTTTCTGGGCCACGTCGAAGCCCTCGGCCTCCGGGCTCTGCGCCAGGGCCTGATAAGCCTCGAACAGCTCGCGGTTCTGGCCCAGTTCGGTAGAGTAGGCGCTCAATGCCGGCAGGCAGGACTCATAAGCCTCACGCAGCTCGGCGCTGTTGCACACGGCATTGAGGTGGCTGACCGGGCTCCAGGCTGCACCGAGACGGTCGTTGAGCTCGTCCATCGCCAGCACCAGGCCGGCCCAGGTCGGATGCTTGGCCTGGGTCTTGAGGATATCGGCTATGGCGCTGCGGTTGTCGGCCAGGATCTGTTCGATCGCCGGCAGCACGTGTTCGGCACGGATCGCCGAGAAGGGTGGCAGATCGTAGGGCTGCAGAAGCGGGTTGTTCGCACTCACGGTTAGACACCTTGGCAGAAGAAACACACGCCCATCTTAATTACAATCGACGCCGACCGCAGCAAGCAGCCTGCCTATCCGTTCACAAGAGGGACGCTATCATGGCCATTCGCAACTTCCAGCAACACACTCCGAAGCTCGGTGAGCGGGCGTTCGTCGACCGTTCGGCGGTCGTCCTGGGCGATGTCGAGATTGGCGAGGACAGCTCGGTCTGGCCGCTCACAGTGATCCGCGGCGACATGCACCGCATCCGCATCGGTGCGCGCACCAGCGTGCAGGACGCCAGCGTGCTGCACATCACCCATGCCGGACCCTTCAACCCCGAGGGTTTTCCGTTGCTGATCGGTGACGAAGTGACCATTGGCCACAAGGTCATGCTGCACGGCTGCACCCTGGGCAACCGCATCCTGGTGGGCATGGGCAGCACGATCATGGACGGCGCGGTGGTCGAGGATGAGGTCATCATCGGCGCCGGCAGCCTGGTGCCACCGGGCAAACGCCTGGAAAGCGGCTTCTTGTACGTCGGCAGCCCGGTCAGACAGGCACGGCCGCTGAGCGAAAAAGAGCGCGCCTTCTTTCCCTACAGTGCCAGCAACTACGTCAAGCTCAAGGACCAGCATCTGGCCGAAGGTTACGATCGCCCGGAATGAGCCCGTTACCCGCCTAATCAGAGAACGCCATGCATCAGCAGAACATCCTTTTCGACCTCGACGGCACCCTGACCGACCCTCGTCTGGGCATCACCCGTTCGATCCAGTATGCCCTGGCCAAACTCGGCATCGACGAGCCGGACCTGACGCGCCTGGAGCACTTCATCGGCCCGCCCTTGCTGCAGGCCTTCATGCAGTTCTACGGCTTCGACGAGGCCAAGGCCTGGGACGCGGTGAATTTCTATCGCGAGCGTTTCAAGGTCACCGGCCTGTATGAAAACCAGGTGTTCGATGGCGTGCCGGAGTTGCTCCAAGCCCTCACCGGCCAGGGCCGCACCCTGTACATCGCCACCTCGAAACCTTGGGAGTTTGCCCGCGAGATCGCCCGACACTTCGCCTTCGACCGCCACTTCAAGGTGATCTACGGTAGTGAGCTGGATGGCACCCGCACCAACAAGGTCGAGCTGATCCGTCACCTGCTGGACGACCAAGGTCTCGATCCCGCGCAGACCCTGATGATCGGTGACCGCAAGCACGACCTCATCGGCGCCCGCAGCAATGGCCTGCAAGCGGTGGCGGTGGGGTATGGCTTTGGCAGCCAGGAAGAACTCATGGCCGAGCAACCGGCGTATCACTACGCGACCCTGGCCGAGTTGCACCGAGCATTCGTGCAGGCCTGAACAGGCGCTTGAGAATAGCTGTAACTGTGGAGGATCGCCCAGCCCGGTGGGCTGAGTGGACTCCTATAGAACAAACGCTAACTCTTTGATTTAGCAGAACCCTGTGGGGGCGGTGATTTGGCGCCCCGACTTGCCCGCAAAGAGGCCAGCGTGACCACCATCAGTGTTGCCAGGGGACACAGGACTCGGCCAAATCAAACGTTATGTCGTATAGGCGCTACGCGGACTACCTGTCACCCTGGTCCGCCAGCTCTCTCAGTTCGGCCCTGCGCTGAGCCACCGGCAATCCGCCCAATCGCTCGACCTCCTTGTAGAACCGCGCCCAATCCCGCTCAACCCGCGCAAACAAAGCCGCAAACGCGGGCACCCACTGGTCGTACAAGCCGAAGGGCAGCAGCTTGGCGTTGTTCAGCGGCGCGTTGATCCAGGCGTCGTAGCGTCCGTCACCACCCCATTCGCTACTGCGTAGCTGCCGGTATTCGCGACGTAGGCGCTCGAACTCCGCCTGCTTCGCTTCCCGCTTGCCGGCCTCATCCAGCGCTGCGGCATAGATGGCTTTGAGCCGCTCGCGGCTGGCCAGCACCAGACGGATGAATTGGTCGCGCTGGCGCAAGCTGGCACCGGTCGGTGCTGGCAGACCGCGGGTGCTGCGCCATTGCCGGGTACCTTCCTGCTCCACGAAGGTGGCGAAGGACTCGTTGAACTCAGTGTCGTCCTGGACGTAGTACCGCTGGTGCGCCAGCTCATGGAAGATCAGCGACGCCAGTCGCTCATCGCCCCATTCCAGCATCGCCGCGAGAATCGGATCGTCGAACCAGCCGAGCGTCGAATAGGCCTCCACGCCGCCTACATACACGTCCAGGCCCTGCTGACGCAGCAGCGCCGCAGCTCCACGGGCGTCGCCCTGGCGATAGTAGCCGCGGTAGGCCACGCACCCGGCGATGGGGAAGCAGTGCGTCTGGGGGTCGAGGGATAACGCCGGCGTGGCGAAGACGTTCCACACCACGAACGGACGGCCCAGATCGGCGTAGACCCGATAGCTGCGGTTATCCGGCAATTGCAGCTGGGCACTGGCGAATGCCCGTGCCTGCTCGGCGTGCAGTAGCCGTTCCCGCAAACGCGGGTCGGTACCTGGGTCCTCAACCAGCGAAGCCACAGAAGTGCGTGCCCGCAGCAGTTCCCACTGCCCTTCGGCCAACTGGCCGTAATAGCCCATGCTCGTGCAACCATTGAGCAGAACGAGGGCCAGCATGGGAACCAAACACCTGAAACGACGGTCGAGTGCCTGGCTTGAGCGCAGCAAAAAAAATGATCGATACATCGGGGCAACTCATCTCGCTCACATGCCGGTGCGCTCCAAGACTATCTTGCCAGGGGGGACTTTCGCCATGCGTACACTGTTTGTCGTCGGCACACTGGGACTGTTGGGCGGCTGCTCCAGCCTGCCCGATCCTGATCCGAACCAGGCCTGGGTCGACCTTGCCCCCCATCAGGACACGGCGCTGCATGCCGTGCAGGTGGATGAACGCGACTGGGCCGACAAACGTTACTTCGAAGTCGCCCCTGGGAGCCATGAGCTCACCGTGCGCTACCTGTTTGCGGTGGATCCGAGCAATATCGGCCCAAGCAGCGAACCCCTGTGGCGCGATTGTCAGCTGAATGTGAAATTCAAGGCGTTCAACGCCGGCCAGCGCTACCAGCTGCAGGCCGGCAGCATCGGCTTTCGACCTTGGCTCAAGCTCTATGACGAGCAACGCCAGCTGGTGGGCCAGGGCCTGCCAGCCGGCTGTCAACGCACCTGAGCGCGCTGTTTGGCGCTATGCTTGTAGCCTGTAGTTCGTAAGCGGGAGTATGTCCATGCGCCAGCCCATGATGTTGATCGCTTTAAGCGCGCTGGGGGCGTGTGCCAGTCCCCTCCCACCCGCCGACCCCAAGCAGGCCTGGGTCGATCTCTACACCATTACCCCAGGCAGGCTGATCATGGCCGACCGGCTGGACGGTGTACGCCTGGATGACGGGCGCTATTTCCAAGTCATGCCCGGCAAGCACGAACTGGTGGTGCGTTTCGATTACGAAGTGTATTCAGGCGGTTTCACCACCGACCCTACGGAGCGCACCTGCTACCTGACGGTCCGGTACGACGATTTCCAGCCAGGCCAACGCTATCGCCTGGAAGCACGGGCGCCCGTCATGCAGCCAACCGCCTACCTGTACGACGCCAAGCGCCAGCTGGTGGTGGACGAGCCAAGCGAGGTCTTCTGCATTCCCTGACGCCTTAGCGATCATTCTTCTGATAGATGATCTTGCGCGTACCGCCATCGCAACTGCCCACGACCATGTTCTGGTCCTGGACTTCGCTGTTAGGCACGATTTCCAAGGTGTAGGCAGTGACGCCGCGGGCCTGGATCTTCGCTTCGATCTCGGCCTTGAGTTCCTCGCACGGCTTGGGCGCGGCGAAAGTCGCCGTCGCCAGCAGTGAACCAACAAGAGCAACTGCGATACGGATCATGGGAAAGCTCCTCGTGACGGCATGGGGCTGCCGACCTCTATTTGACTACAAGCAGCCCTTCCCGTTGCGCCTAGGACACCAAGGTCGCATCCAGGCTGATCGTAGCGTTGAGCACCTTCGATACCGGGCAGCCGGCCTTGGCCTTATTGGCCACGTCGAGAAACTCTTTCTCATTGGCGCCCGGTACCTTGGCCTTCAGGGTCAGGTGCACCGCGGTAATGGCGAAGCCATCGGCCTGCTTGTCGAGCGTGACTTCAGCGATGGTATCGATGCGGTCCGGGGTGAATCCTGCTTCCCCGAGCATCATCGCCAAGGCCATGGAGAAACAACCCGCGTGGGCCGCGCCGATCAGCTCTTCGGGGTTGGTACCTGCTTCGCCTTCAAAGCGGGTATTGAAACCGTAGGGATTCCCCTTGAGGGCGCCGCTCTCGGTGGAAAGTGAGCCTTTGCCATCTTTAAGACCACCTTGCCAGATCGCGGATGCTGTCTTTTTCATGTTGCCTCCTAAACATAAGGGTACGTACCTTAGCTTCAGAGGACATGCCCTACAGCAAGTTCAGAGCAATCTGTCTGATGCCATTGAATCCACCGAATGTGCCCATACAGCAGTACAAAGGCCGCTGGCCGACCCCATTTCCTGGAGGCTGTACGCCCATGACGCTATTGCGCGATCTGAAGATTTCCACCCTGGACCTCGTGCCTGTGCGCGAGGATTCAGGCCCCGCCCAGTCCTTGCACAACTCGCTGGACCTGGCCCAGCACGTCGAGCGCCTGGGCTACAACCGCTTCTGGGTGGCCGAGCACCACAACATGGACGGCATCGCCAGTTCGGCCACGGCTGTGCTGCTCGGCTACCTGGCCAACGGCACCTCGACCATTCGCCTCGGGGCTGGCGGCGTGATGCTGCCCAACCATGCGCCGCTGGTGATCGCCGAGCAGTTCGGCACGTTGGCCAGCCTGTACCCGGGCCGCATTGACCTGGGCCTGGGCCGCGCGCCCGGGGCCGACCAGATGACTGCCCGCGCCTTGCGCCGCGAGCGCTCCGGCAGCGCCGACGATTTCCCTGATGACGTGGAAGAACTGGTGCGTTACCTAGGCCCGCGCACGCCAGATCAACGGGTCATCGCCGTCCCTGGCCATGGTACCGAGGTGCCGATCTGGCTGCTCGGCTCGAGCCTGTTCAGCGCCCAGCTGGCTGGCATGCGTGGCTTGCCCTACGCCTTCGCCTCGCATTTCGCGCCGCGCTACATGCACGAGGCAATCCGCGTCTACCGCGACCATTTCCAGCCGTCCGCCGTCCTGGACAAGCCCTACGTGATGCTCGGGGTGCCCATGGTGGTTGCCGAGACCGATGAGCAAGCCAATTACCTGGCGACGTCGGTCTACCAGCGCATCCTCGCGCTGATCCGCGGCCAGAGCCTGATGCAGCGTCCACCGGTGCAAAGCATGGACGGCCTGTGGCTGCCTCATGAGCGGGATGCGGTCAGCAGCTTCCTGGGCCTGGCGATGATCGGCAGCCCGGAGAAGGTGCGGGCGAAAGTGGAGGTGTTGCTGGAGCAGACCGGCGCGGATGAGCTGATCTTCACCTGTGACCTGTATGAGCATGCCGACCGGATACGGTCCTATGAACTGCTGGCACAGGCGTTGAAGCGAAGCTGACAGGGCATCGCGGGCAGGTCGAGATCCGACGTGCCCGCGAGGGTTTCAGCCCCGGCTGTCGTCACGCGAATAGAGGATTTCCTTGGTTCCCCCTTCACAGGTGCCGACGACCTTGTCGCGAATCGAATCCTTGTCGACGATTTCAAGGGTGTAGCCCTCCACCCCTTTGGCATCGAGCTTCGCGGCGATTTCCGCCTTCAGTTCCTCACAGGGCTTGCCAGCCGCCAGCACGGAACCTGCCATCGTCATCAGGCCTATGGCCAATACCAGTTTCTTCATCGAACGCATTCCTTGTTCAGATCCGGGTAAAGAAAACGCCGTCTACCTGCCGCGGGTAGCGGTGCTGGTGTATCAGCTGTCAGCGATGCGGAAGCCCACCTTCAGGGTAACCTGGAAGTGCGCAACCTTGTTGTTCTCGATATGACCGCGTGTCTCGACCACTTCGAACCATTCCAGGAGCTTGATGCTCTTGGCCGCCTCGGCGATCGCGTTGTTGATGGCGTCCTCAATGCTCGTGGCCGAGGAACCTACCAGTTCGATCTGCTTGTAGGTGCGATGATCACTCATGGGTACTCTCCTGTTTTTAGCGGTGCAATTGAGCCTAGCAGTGCGCGGCTGGTTTACCTGCGAGCAATCAGCGCGGCAGAAAGTTCGATCGCACTTTCCTGCCGCTCAACAGTCGCATCCTTACTAGCCCCTACCACTGCGAAGGAGAGTCACCATGGCCCATAACCCGCTACGCAAGACGTCGCTGGAAAGCATGGAAGCGGAAATCGTAAGCCTGCTCAAGACCCTGGAATCGATGAAGGGCGATGCCTCGGAAGAGTCGAACAAGACCCTCAAGGCCCTGAAAAGCAATGCCGAGAACGCCCTGCAGCACTCTCGCAGCCTGCTGAGCGATACCTATGAGGAAGTGAAGACCCGCACCAAGCAGACCGGCATTGCCACGCGCGATTACGCTCAGGATCATCCCTGGACCACGGCTGGCGTTGCCGTCGGCGCCCTCGGCCTGGTAGCCGCCTGGCTGCTGTGCAAGCGCAACGACTAACCACTCTGGCGCGCCAGTTCGGCGCGCAGCCACTGCGCCAGTTGCTCGGCGCGCCCGTCCGCGGCGCGCCGCGGCACCCATAGCGCCAGCGCCGCCGATGTCTGGCTGAAGCCCCAGGGCGCAGTCAGGCGCCCGGCCCGCAGGTCATCGCCCACCAAGGGTTCAGGGGCGATGGCCACGCCCAATCCCGCGACCGCCGCCTCCAGCAGGTAGTACAGGTGCTCGAATGCCTGGCCGAACGCCAGGTCTCCCGCATCCAGTGCGTGTTCCTTGGCCCAGGTTGGCCACGCCTGCGGACGCGAGGTGGTCTGCAGCAACACTTCATCGAGCAAGGCCGAGGCGGGCGCCTCTCGCAAGCGGGCAAAACCAGCAAAATGCGGGCTCATGACCGGGCCGATCCGCTCCTGCGCCAAGACATGCACGTGCATGTCGGCCGGCCACGGCGGTTCGGCGAACACCAGCAAGGCGTCCAACCCGGGCCTGCGGGGGTCCAGATCGCCTTCACCCGCCGACAGGTGCAGGCGCAGCTGCGGCAGGTCGGTCTTGAGCCGGCCTAGACGGGGGATGAACCAGCGCGCCAGCAGGCTGCCAGAGCAGCCCAGGACGAACGGCGCCTCGCTGCTGGTACGGCTCAGCTCGCCACAGGCGCCGCGCAGTCGTTCGAACGCCTCGCTGCTGGCATCGCGCAGGCGGATGCCGGCATCTGTGAGTTTAACGCCGCGCCCATCCTTGACGAACAGGCTCACGCCCAGATGCGCTTCCAGCACCTTGATCTGCCGACTGATGGCCCCATGGGTCACGTGCAACAGTTCCGCGGCCTGACTGACGCTGTTGAGCCGGGCGGCGGCCTCGAAAGCACGCAGGGCATTGAGAGGAGGAAGATCCTGGCGCATTTGACGTGTGAGTTTTCCTGACGAATTAGCGCAATCTTATCGGTTTTCAACCGGGCTTGCCGTGGTTAGAGTAAAGCCCATACCGAATTCATCACGCCCTGGAGCGACCCATGACTCAGACCCACTTGCGCGCCGGCCCCGATGCCAATGGCCTGTTCGGCTCATTCGGCGGCCGCTATGTCGCAGAAACCCTGATGCCACTGGTACTCGACCTGGCCCGCGAATACGAAGCCGCCAAGGCCGATCCCGACTTCCTCAAAGAGCTGGCCTACTTCCAGCGTGACTACATCGGCCGGCCCAACCCGCTGTACTTCGCCGAGCGCCTGACCGAACACTGCGGTGGCGCAAAAATCTTCTTCAAGCGTGAAGAGCTCAATCACACCGGCGCGCACAAGGTGAACAACTGCATCGGCCAAGTCCTGCTGGCCAAGCGCATGGGCAAGAAGCGCCTGATCGCCGAGACCGGTGCCGGCATGCACGGCGTGGCCACCGCCACCGTTGCGGCGCGCTTCGGCCTGCCTTGTGTGATCTACATGGGCGCCACCGACATCGAGCGCCAGCAGGCCAACGTGTTCCGCATGAAGCTGCTGGGCGCCGAGATCGTCCCGGTGACCGCCGGCACCGGCACGCTCAAGGACGCCATGAACGAAGCCCTGCGCGACTGGGTTACCAACGTCGACGACACCTTCTACCTGATCGGTACCGTCGCCGGCCCGCACCCGTATCCGGCGATGGTCCGCGACTTCCAATCGATCATCGGCAAGGAAACCCGCGCCCAACTGCAAGAAAAAGAAGGGCGCCTGCCCGACAGCCTGGTTGCCTGCGTCGGGGGTGGTTCCAACGCCATGGGCCTGTTCCACGACTTCCTCGATGACGCCAGCGTGCAGATCATCGGCGTCGAAGCCGGTGGCCACGGCGTGCACACCGACAAGCACGCGGCCAGCCTCAACGGCGGCGTGCCGGGTGTGCTGCACGGCAACCGCACCTACCTGCTGCAGGATGAAGATGGCCAGATCACTGACGCCCACTCGATTTCCGCCGGTCTGGACTACCCGGGCATCGGCCCCGAGCACGCCCACCTGCATGAAGTGAAGCGCGTCGAGTACGTCAGCATCACCGACGACGAGGCCCTCGACGCCTTCCATGCCACCTGCCGCCTGGAAGGCATCATCCCGGCGCTGGAAAGCGCCCATGCCTTGGCCGAGGCAATCAAGCGCGCACCTGGCCTGCCCAAGGACCACTTGATGGTCGTGTGCCTGTCCGGACGCGGCGACAAAGACATGCAAACCGTGATGAACCACATGGCCGCCCAGGAGAAACAGGCATGAGCCGTCTTGAACAACGCTTCGCCGACCTCAAGGCCGAAGGCCGCGCCGCGCTGGTGACCTTCATCACCGCGGGCGATCCCGGCTACGATGCGTCCCTGGCGATCCTCAAGGGCCTGCCACACGCTGGCGCCGACGTGATCGAACTGGGCATGCCCTTCACCGACCCGATGGCCGATGGCGTCGCCATCCAGCTGGCTACCCTGCGCGCCCTCGAGGCGGGGCAGACCTTGGCAAAAACCCTGCAGATGGTCCGTGAGTTCCGCGTCGACGACCAGGTCACCCCGATCGTGCTGATGGGCTACTACAACCCGATCCACCGTTTCGGTGTGGATAACTTCGTGGCCCAGGCCAAGGACGCGGGCGTGGATGGGCTGATCATCGTCGACCTGCCGCCCGAGCACGATGCCGAGCTGGCCACCCCGGCCCAGGCGGCCGGTATCGACTTCATCCGCCTGACCACCCCGACCACCGACGATGCGCGCCTACCGCGCGTGCTCGAGCGCAGCTCCGGGTTCGTCTACTACGTGTCGGTGGCAGGCGTGACCGGCGCGGGCTCGGCGACTACCGAGCATGTGGGTGAGGCCATCACCCGCCTGCGTCGCCACACCGACCTGCCGATCAGCGTCGGCTTCGGCATCCGCACCCCAGAGCAGGCCGCGGCAATCGCCCGGCTGGCCGACGGTGTGGTGGTCGGTTCGGCACTGATCGACAAGATCGTCCAGGCCAAGGATGCCGACCAGGCCGTGAGCGATGTGCTGGGCCTGTGCTCGGCGCTGGCCGAAGGCGTGCGCGCGGCACGCGGCTGAGGGCGAAGGTCTACGTCGGTGGGGTAGCCGTTACCCGTTGAAGACCGACAGGTCCAACGGCCTCACCGCGCCCATCCAGATCGCATGATCCCGGTGATCGGCCAGCTCATCGCCAGTCAGCGGGTGCATGAACACCACCAGCCCACGCCGGCGCAGCGCCAGCCACGGCAACACCGCCCCGACCGCGTCCGGGGCGAATGCCAGTTGGCAGCTCCAGTCCGGGTGCGGCCCGACCGGCCTTTGGTGCATGCGCCCCATGGTCACCGGAAACAGCTGCGCCGCTTCCTCGCACAACTCGCGCGCCTGCACCAGGGTGCTGGCGTCATAGTAGACATGGGCGTGATACCCCTTGATCCTCTGCACGGTTACTCCTGATTGCCTAACGAAACGCTGACCGCGGTTCCGGGTCCACTCGACTATACGCCGCCCGCAGGTGGCAGGCGATTTCGCGTCGCAGGCTAACGCTCGCGTTCCTCACCCAACCAATCGACAAAGCGCTGGATCAGTTCGCTGCGGCGCTTGCGCGGCGGCAATACGACATAATAGCCACGCTCGGAGCGCAGGCTGCCTTCCATGGGCCGGCACAGCAGCCCCTGCTGCACCAGCGCATCGACCAGATGACCCCAGCCAATCGCCACCCCTTGACCGGCAATCGCCGCCTGGATCAGCAGGGTGTAATTGTCAAAGCGCAACTGCCCTGGCGCGGGCGGATTGGTCAGCCCCAGGGCGCGGAACACGCCTGCCCAGTCGAACCAACGGCTGGCCTGCTCACCCCGCAGGTGGAGCAGGGGCAAACGCTGCAAACCCTCGGCTGACAAGGGTTTGCCATGAATCAGGCGAGGACTGCAGACCGGGAATACTTCCTCATCGAACAGCCATTGGCTCTCGCCCTGATGGAAGCGGCCATCGCCGAACAGCACGGCGACGTCGATGTCGGGCCGCAGCATCGCCTGGCTGCGCTCGCCGGTGACCAGGCTGACATCGACCTGCGGATTGGCCTGGTGAAAACGCGTGAGTCTGGGCATCAGCCAAAAGGCCGCAAACGCAAAATCGGTGGCCACTTGCAGCACTTCGCGCTGGCTCTGGCCCCTGGCCTGGGCAAGACCCTCGTCGATGACCAGCAAGCCCTGATGCACCTGCTCGAACAGCCGCTGGCCAGCTTCAGTCAGTTCGATGCCTCGGTAGATCCGGTCGAACAGCCGGGTGCCCAGCTGCGCCTCGAGGCGTTTGATCTGCTGACTGATTGCCGGCTGGGTCGTGCCCAGTTCTAGCGCGGCGGCGGTGAATCCGCGCAGCCGCGCCGCGGCCTCGAATACCCGCACGCTGTCCAGCGACACGCTGCCAAGCTGCTCCAACATAAGCTTTGCTAATCCCAGTCATTGCCCGGCATGGGCTTTACCCATGTTATCCCTGGTCGCATCCTCGTTCGCAAACAATTCACATAACCCACGACGATGGAAGCCACCGCCCCATGAAGCGCAGGAACATTCTTTTCATCATGGCCGACCAGATGGCCGCCCCCTTGCTGCCCATCCATGGCCCCTCGCCGATCAAGATGCCGCACCTGAGCCGGCTGGCCGAGCAGGCCGTGGTATTCGACGCCGCCTACTGCAACAGCCCGCTCTGCGCACCGTCGCGCTTCACCTTGGTCAGTGGCCAGCTGCCCAGTCGGATTGGCGCCTACGACAATGCCGCCGATTTCCCCGCAGACGTGCCGACCTACGCCCATTACTTGCGTCGCCTCGGCTACCGCACCGCGCTGTCGGGCAAGATGCACTTCTGCGGGCCGGACCAGCTGCACGGCTACGAGGAGCGTCTGACCAGCGACATCTACCCGGCCGACTACGGCTGGGCGGTGAACTGGGACGCGCCCCACGAACGCCCCAGCTGGTACCACAACATGGCCTCGGTGCTGCAGGCCGGGCCCTGCGTGCGCACCAACCAGCTGGATTTCGACGAAGAGGTGGTGTTCAAGGCGCGCCAGTACCTCTACGACCATGTCCGCGAGGCTGACGGCCGGCCGTTTTGCCTGACCGTGTCGATGACCCACCCACACGATCCCTACACCATTCCCAAGCCCTACTGGGACCTGTACCAGGACGTCGAAATCCCAATGCCGGCCCATCCCCTGGCCCAGGACGAGCAGGATCCCCATGCCCAGCGCCTGCTCAAGGTCTACGACCTGTGGGACAAGCCGCTGCCCGTGGACAAGATCCGTGATGCCCGGCGCGCCTACTTCGGTGCCTGCAGCTACATCGACGACAACATCGGCAAGTTGCTGCAGACCCTGGAGGAAACCGGCCTGGCCGATGACACGGTCATCGTGTTCTCGGGCGATCACGGCGACATGCTCGGTGAGCGCGGGCTCTGGTACAAGATGCACTGGTTCGAGATGTCGGCGCGGGTGCCACTGCTGATTCATGCCCCCGGCCAGTTCAACCCGGGCCGGGTCAGCGCGGCGGTGTCGACCTGCGACCTGCTGCCTACCTTGGTGGCGCTGGCCGGCGGCACCACCGACCCGGGCCTGGCGCTCGATGGCCGCTCGCTGCTCGGCCATCTGCAAGGGCAGGGCGGCCACGACGAGGTGATCGGCGAATACATGGCCGAAGGTACGGTGGGGCCGTTGATGATGATTCGCCGCGGGGCCTACAAGTTCGTGTACAGCGAGGATGACCCTTGTCTACTCTATGACCTGAGCCGCGACCCGCACGAGCGGGAGAACCTCGCCAGCAGCCCGGATCATCAGGCGCTGCTGCAGGCATTTGTCGATGAGGCCCGCCAACGCTGGGATATCCCCAGCCTGCGCCAGCAGGTGCTGGCCAGCCAGCGCCGCCGCCGCCTGGTGGCCGAGGCGCTGTCCATCGGCACGCTGAAAAGCTGGGACCACCAACCGCTGGTGGATGCCAGCCAACAGTACATGCGCAATCACATCGATCTCGATGACCTCGAGCGCAAGGCCCGTTATCCACAGCCCGCCCCGTAATTGAGCAGAGAGACCGCCATGAAACGCTTGTCCACAGCCATGATCACCCTCGTTCTGAGCCTCGCTGGCGCGTCAGCCCACGCCGACGACGCCCACTGCAGCACCGTGAAAATGGCCGACCCAGGCTGGAGCGACATCGCCTCCACCAATGCCGTCGCCCGCCTGCTACTGGAGAGCCTGGACTACAAGGTGAAGATCGACAGCCTGGCCGTGCCGATCATCTATGGTGGCCTCAAGGATGGGCGGGTGGACGCCTTCCTTGGCAACTGGATGCCAGCGCATCAGGGCTTCCATGACAAGTTCATCGCCACCGGCGACGTCAGGCAGCTGAGCCGCAACCTCGAAGGCACCGAATTCACCCTGGCCGTACCGGACTACGTCTGGCAGGCGGGGGTTAAAAGCTTCGCCGACCTGCAAAAGCATGCCGGCCAGTTCGACCAGAAGATCTACGGCATCGGCTCTGGTGCCCCGGCCAACCTCTCGCTCAAGCAGATCATCGACACTGACGCGTTCAAGCTCGGCAGCTGGAAGCTGGTGGAATCCAGCGAACAGGCGATGCTCGCCCAGGTCCAGCGTGCGATTCAGAAGAAGCAGTTCATCACCTTCCTTGGCTGGACGCCGCACCCGATGAACGTAAAGCTCAACATGCACTACTTGAGCGGCGGCGAGCAATGGTTCGGCAGCAAGGGCGAGGTCTTCACCCTCACCCGCAAGGATTATCCACAGGCATGTCCCAATGCCGCGAAGTTGCTGGCTAACCTGAGCTTCACCCTCGACATGGAAAACAGCATCATGGCCGAGGTTGTGGATAAGAAGGTCAGCTTCGACGCGGCGGCCAAGGCCTGGATCACGGCGCATCCAGAGGTGCTTGTGGGTTGGCTGTCCGGCGTCACTACACGGGAGGGAGGCGATGCCAAACAGGCCGTCGAAGCGAAGCTGTAGAGAATGCCTTTATGGTCCGAACAACGACTGAAAATGACAGGAGACCCTGTGAACACCGAGACGCCGCATGCCCAGGCTTGACCACCTGCTGCCTTTCCTCAGCTGGCTGCCCCGGCAGACTCGCGCCAGCCTGCGCCGGGACCTGCTGGTTGGCCTGAGCGGGGCGATCCTGGCACTACCGCAGTCCATTGCCTATGCCCTGATTGCCGGCCTGCCCGCCGAATACGGCCTGTATGCGGCTATCGTGCCCGTGCTGGTGGCGTGCCTGTGGGGGTCTTCCTGGCACCTGATCTGTGGTCCCACGGCGGCCATCTCCATCGTGCTCTACGCCAGCGTCAGCCCGCTGGCCGTCAGTGGCAGCGCCGACTACGTCACCCTGATCCTGCTGCTGACCTTCCTTGGCGGGGTGTTCCAGCTGCTGCTCGGGCTGCTGCGCTTTGGCGCGCTGGTCAACTTCGTCTCGCATTCCGTGATACTGGGCTTCACCCTGGGCGCGGCCGTGGTGATCGCCCTGGGGCAAATGCCCAACCTGCTCGGCATGGACCTGCCCAGCCAGGCAACAGCGCTGAAAACGCTTCAGGACCTGCTGAGCCATGCGGGTGAGGTGGACCTGCCGTCGCTGGTGCTGGGCCTGGCCACGCTACTGCTCGGCCTGGTGCTCAAGCTCACGCGGCCGCGCTGGCCGGGCCTGTTGATAAGCCTGGTGTGCGTCAGCCTGGTGGCCTGGCTGCTGCCGGGGTTCTTCGGCCAGGTCCAGCGCGTGCCGGGCTTTATCGGCCAGTTGCCGCCGCCGAGCCCCTTGCCGCTGCTGGACCTGGAACTGATCCTGCGCCTGCTGCCCAGTGCCGTGGCCGTGGGCATGCTCGGCCTGGTCACCAGCCTGTCCATCGCCCGCTCGCTGTCCGCGCGCTCCGAGCAACTGATCGACGCCAACCAGGAAATCCGTGCCCAAGGGTTATCGAACATGGTTGGCGCGTGCTTCTCCGGCTATCTGTCCTCCGGCTCGTTCACCCGCTCGGGTCTGAGCTACGACGCCGGCGCCCGGTCGCCACTGGCGGGCGTGTTCTCTGCCCTGTGGGTCGCGCTGTTCGCGCTGACCGGGGCCGGGCTGATCGCGCACCTGCCGATCCCCGCCATGGCCGGCAGTATCCTGCTGATCTGCTGGGGTCTGGTGGATCACCGGGCCATCCGCGCGCTGTTCAGGGTCAGTCGCGCTGAATTCCTGGTCATGGCGCTGACCGCCACCGCCACCTTGTTGCTGGAGCTGCAGACCGCGATCTACGCCGGCGTGCTGGCCTCGCTGTTCTTCTACCTCAAGCGCACCTCGCGGCCACGGGTGCAGCAAGCGCGCGAGGGCGATGCCGATGTGCTGCGGGTCGGCGGCTCGATCTTCTTCGGCGCCAGCCACTACCTGCAGGTGCGCCTGCAACGCTGCCAGGGCCCGCACGTGGTCATCGACGCCCGGCAGATCAACTTCATCGATTATTCCGGGGTCGACATGCTGCACCGCGAAGCCCGCCGCCTGACACGCACGGGGGGCAGCCTGACGCTGCATCGCGCCCGGCCACAGGTGATCGAGGAGTTGCACAAGCTGGAAGGGGCAGCACGCTGCCCGATCCGCTTCGAGGATTAGCCGCGCGCCAGTTGCCGGCGCAGCTCGGCCAGCACCGGCCCGGTGTCTGGCCGCACGCCGCGCCAGATGAAGAAGGCTTCGGCGGCCTGCTCGGCGAGCATGCCCAGGCCGTCCAGGACCTTGGCTGCGCCCAGGTCGCTGGCCCACTGGCAGAAGGGTGTGGGCGCCTTGCTGTACATCATGTCGTAGCACACCGTGTGTCCTGCCTGAACCAGGCTGTCGGCGATCGGCGGCAACTCGCCGGCCAGGCTCGCCGAGGTGGCGTTGATGATCAGGTCCACCGGCTCTTGCAACCAGGCGTAGCCACTGGCGGCCACCGGCCCGAGGTCGGCGAACTCGCGGGCCAGTTGCTCGGCCTTTTCCACCGTGCGGTTGGCAATCACCAGCGACTGCGGGTTCTGCGCCAGGCAGGGTTCGAGCACGCCGCGCACCGCACCGCCGGCCCCGAGGACAAGGATACGCTTGCCGGCCAGATCGACCCCGGCGTTGACCATCAGGTCGCGCACCAGGCCCGCGCCGTCGGTATTGTCGCCCTCCAGGGTGCCGTTATCCAGGCGGGTGAGGGTGTTTACCGCGCCCGCCCGGCGCGCGCGCGCGGTAAGGCTGTCGACCAGGCGATAGGCCTCTTCCTTGAACGGCACGGTGACATTGGCGCCGTGGCCCTGTTTGAAGAAACCCCGGGCGCAATCGCTGAAGTCATCCAGCGGGGCGAGCAGGGTGCTGTACTCCAGGTCTTCGCCGGTCTGGTCGGCGAACAGGCGGTGGATCAACGGCGACTTGCTGTGGCCGATCGGATTGCCGAATACAACGTACTGGTCCATGGGTAGCGCTCCTGGGCTCTGCATATCAAGGCTTACCGCAAGTCAGTTGCCGGCCTGGGCTAGCCAGTCGCGGTCCTGCAGGAAATAGTCAGCCAGGCGCGCCTCTTCGGTGCCGGGCTCGGCCTTCCAATCATAGCCCCAACGCACTTGTGGCGGCAGCGACATGAGGATCGACTCGGTGCGCCCGCCCGACTGCAGACCGAACAGCGTGCCACGGTCGTAGACCAGGTTGAACTCGACGTAGCGGCCACGCCGGTACTCCTGGAACGCGCGCTGCTGGGGCGTGTACGGCGTGTCCTTGCGACGCTGGACGATCGGCAGGTAAGCCTGGACGTAGGCATCACCGATGGCACGGATGAAGGCAAAGCAGGTGTCGAAGTCCCACTCGTTGAGATCGTCGAAGAACAGCCCACCGATACCACGCGGCTCGCCGCGGTGCTTGAGGTGGAAATAGCGATCGCACCAGGCCTTGTAGCGGGGATAGACATCGGCGCCGAAGGGCGCGCAGGCGCGCTCGGCGACCCGGTGCCAGTGGATGCAGTCTTCCTCGTGGCCGTAGTAGGGCGTCAGGTCGAAGCCCCCGCCGAACCACCAGACCGCTTCCTCGCCCTCCTTCTCGGCAATGAAGAAGCGCACGTTGGCGTGGGAGGTCGGCACGTGCGGGTTGTGTGGGTGGATCACCAGTGACACGCCCAAGGCCTCGAAGCCCCGGCCAGCAAGCTCGGGGCGGTGGGCGCTGGCCGAGGGCGGCAGGCCTGAGCCGAACACATGGGAGAAATTGACGCCGCCTTTCTCGATCAGCGCACCCTCGCCGATCACCCGTGTACGTCCGCCCCCACCGGCTTCGCGCACCCAGGCATCTTCGACGAAGCGGGCGCTGCCATCCTCATTCTCGAGGGCGGTGCAAATGCGATCTTGCAGGTCGAGCAGATAGGCTTTCACGGCCTCGGTGCGGCTAGTCATCAGGTCACCTGGGAGGGGCTGGGCAGATTTCGCCGCGTAGCATACCACTGGCAACCGCAACGCCGCAGTTGACGGCGATCAGGCAAAGGCGTCCGATAGGGGTTTGCCCCAAAACCGACAACAGGAGTGTGAGATGGCCCAGCGTATCCAGTTCAGCCAGCACGGCGGCCCGGAAGTCCTGCAACTGGTCGAGTTCGAACCTGCCGCGCCCGGACCGCAGCAGGTCCGCGTACGCAACCAGGCAATCGGCCTGAATTTCATCGACACCTATTTCCGCAACGGCCTGTATGCACCGCCATCCTTGCCCTCGGGCCTGGGAACCGAGGGCGCCGGTGTGGTCGAGGCGGTGGGCGAGCAGGTCAGCCGGATCAAGGTCGGAGATCGCGTGGCCTATGCCGTCGGCCCGCTCGGCGCCTATAGCCAGGTGCATACCTTGCCGCAGGACAACCTGGTCAAGCTGCCCGACAGCATCAGCTTCGAGCAAGCAGCGGCGGTAATGCTCAAGGGCCTGACCGTGCAGTATCTGCTCAAGCAGACCTATGCCGTGCAGCCGGGCGATACCCTGCTGTTCCACGCCGCTGCTGGGGGTGTCGGCTCGCTGGCCTGCCAATGGGCCAAGGCCCTGGGCGCACGCCTGATCGGTACCGTCAGCTCGCCGGAAAAGGCCGAACGGGCCCAGGCCCTAGGCGCCTGGGCAACCATCGACTACAGCCGCGAAGACGTCGCCCAGCGTGTGCTGGAGCTGACCGATGGCAAGAAGTGCCCGGTGGTCTACGACGGTGTGGGCGCCGACACCTGGCCGACCTCGTTGGACTGCCTGCAACCACGCGGCCTGATGGTCAGCTTCGGCAATGCGTCCGGTGCGGTCAGCGGCGTGAACCTCGGCATCCTGGCGCAGAAGGGCTCGTTGTACGTGACCCGCCCGACCCTGGCCAATTATGCCAACAACGCCGAGAACACCCAGGCCATGGCCGATGACCTGTTCGCCATGATCAGCAGCGGCAAACTGACTGTGGATATCCAGCAGCGCTATCCATTGAGTGAGGCGGCCAAGGCGCAGACCGAGCTGTCGGCGCGGCGAACCGTGGGATCGACGATCCTCTTGCCCTGACCGCTGCACCTGTCAGCCGGGTCGCACGATCTCGCCCGTCGCCAGATTGCGAATCACACTCGGATTTCTGCGGCCACCCAGGGCACCGCCGAGCACCAGGTCGAGCTGTCCACGGAAGTACTGCTCGACCCGCAAGCGCGTCTTGGCCGCCGGCCGGCCTTGTGGATTGGCCGAGGTGGAGATCAGCGGACCGACCAGCGAACACAGGTCACGCACCAGCGGATGGTCGCTGACGCGCAGGGCCACGGTGTCGTGAACGCCTGTCACCCACTCGGGCAACAGGCCCTGGTGCGGCACCAGCCAGGTATTCGGGCCTGGCCAGGTGCTCGCCATGCGATCCAGCCAATCCTCGGGGAAATCCTCGAAGAGGAAGTCGAACTGGCGAATGTTGTCGGCGACCAGGATCAACCCTTTGTTCACCGAGCGCGACTTGATCGCCAGCAGGCGATCAACCGCCTCTTCGTTCCAAGGGTCACAGCCCAGGCCCCAGACCGCTTCCGTGGGATAGGCGATGACCGCGCCTGCCCGAATCTCACGCGCGGCTTGTTGCACACGCCAACTGCTCACCATTGCTGTTCTCCGCGTAAAGGCTGACGAGCAGTGTACTTAGCCGCAGCGGGCAAACCAACGCCCGGCTTCATTGCTCACCTGGCCGGCGAGCTCCAGCTCCGTCAGGCTGGCCAGCACCTGGGCCAGCGGCTGGCCACTGCTGCGCGCCAGCCCCTCGCTGGTTTGCGGCGCCGCCAAGAGCAGCGCCAGCAAGGGATGATCGGCCTGGGCCACGGGGGCAGGGGGCAGGTTTTGCCAGCCGCGCAAGCTCTCGAGGATCTGCTCGACACTCTCCACCAGCAGCGCGCCATCGCGGATCAACTGGTGGCAGCCCTTGGCGCCGGGATGGTGGATGGAACCTGGGATGGCATATACCTCGCGGCCCTGCTCGGCGGCTAGGCGCGCGGTGATCAGCGAGCCGCTGGCCAGGCTGGCCTCGATCACCAGCACGCCGAGCGACAAACCGCTGATGATCCGGTTGCGCCGGGGAAAGTTGCCGGCCAACGGCCCGGCATCCAGCGGGAATTCGGAAACCACCGCGCTGCCGCCCCCGATCATCGCCTCGGCCAACGAACGATGGCGCTGTGGATAAAGTTTTTCCAGCCCGGTTCCAAGCACCCCGATCGTCTGCCCCACAGCGTCCAATGCGGCCCGATGAGCAGCGCCGTCTACCCCCAGGGCGAGCCCGCTGGTGATGGTGAAACCACTGCGCGCCAGGCAACGGGAAAAGGCGGCGGCGGTGTCCAGCGCTGGCGGCGTGGCGCGTCGGCTACCGACGACGGCCAGCTGCGGTTGCTCGAGGATACCGGGGTTTCCGGCGACGAAGAGCAGGGGCGGGGCATCGTCCACCTCGGCCAGCAAGGCCGGGTAGCCTGGACTGTCCCACATCAGTAAATGCTGGCCCGGACGCTCTATCCAGGCCATCGCCGCCGCCGCGCCCTCGCGCGCATCGGCACTACGGCGGGCCGCGCTGCTGGCCTGGGGCAAGCCCAGCGAATGCCAGGCGGCAGCCGGTGCACTGAGCGCCGCGCTAGCGCTACCGAAGGCTTCGATCAGGGTGCGAAAGCGCTGGCCGCCTACTTGTGGCAGACGGTGCAGGCGCAACCGCGCCTCCAGTTCGGCGGGCGGGCAGGTGGGGAAGTAGCTCGTCGACATGCGGGATCATCCTTGATCGGCAAACGGTCATGCACTTGGCACAACCTGTGGATAACTGTGTTGATAATAGTTTGACAACCTGTCCATCCAATGGGCGTAGAAGCGTCCTTTCACACCCTAGCCAAGCTTTGGCAGGTGCCGAACGCGCCGAATCCCTTTATTATGTGAATCCATGTTTGCAACCGAACGCACAGTACTGCCC